>CASDTD010000274.1 GCA_949283445.1 uncultured Coriobacteriia bacterium
TCGCCGATGGACTGCGCGGCGATGATGCCGACCGATTCGCCGACGTTGACGCACTGGCCGTTGGACATGTTGGAGCCGTAGCAGCGGGCGCACACGCCGTTGTGCGTATGGCAGGTCATCAGGCTGCGGATCTTGACGATCTCGACGCCCGCCTGCTCGAATGCGCGCAGGTCGGACATGCCGTCGATGTACTCGCCGGCAACCAGCAGCACTTCGCCCGTCTCGGGCGCGACGACGTCGGCAGCCAGGCAACGGCCGATGAGGTTGTCGTCGAGCTCGCCCTTGTCGTTGAGCAGCGGCGTGTCCACGCCGTCGCTCGTGCCGCAGTCCTCCTCATGGATGATGACATCCTGCGCGACGTCGACCAGACGGCGCGTGAGGTAACCGGAGTCGGCGGTACGCAGCGCGGTGTCGGCCATGCCCTTTCGGGAACCGTGCGTGGAGATGAAGTACTCCAAGACGGACAGGCCCTCGCGAAAGTTGGCCTTGATGGGGCGGTCGATGATCTCGCCCTGCGGGTCGGCCATGAGGCCGCGCATGCCGGCGAGCTGACGGATCTGCTTGATGTTACCGCGGGCACCGGAGAACGCCATCATGTAGATGGGGTTGAAGCGGTCGAAATTGTCGCCCATGGCGTTGCCGACGTCCTCGGTGGCCTTCGTCCAGATGTCGACGACCTTGCGGTGACGCTCGGCGTCGCTCATGAAGCCCATCTCGTAGTCTTCCTGCACAGCGTCGACCTGCTCGTCTGCCGCCGCGAGAATCTCCTCTTTCTGGGGAGGAATCGTCGCGTCGTAGACGGAGACGGTGATGCCGGCACGCGTGGCGTAATGGAAGCCGATGGCCTTCAGACCGTCCAGGATGTCCATCATCTCGGGCGTCGGGTAGGTGTTAGCGCAGTCCTCGATGAGGCGGCTGACCTCGCCCTTGTCCATGATGTGGTTGATGTAGGGGTGGTCCTTGGGCAGCACGCCGTTGAAGATGATGCGGCCGATGGTCGTCTCGATGCGCTCGCCAGCCTTGCGGTCTTCGAACTTGCCCGCCTCGACCTCGACTCTGGTGTCGTACTTCAGGCGCACGTTGATCTTGGCCTGCAGGTCGACATCCGCACGCGAATCGTAGGCGTTCTGCGCGTCTTTGAAGTCCATGAACGCACGGCCCTCGCCGGGGAAGCCGTCACGGGCTGCGGTGAGGTAGTACATGCCGATAATCATATCCTGCGTGGGAATGGTCAGCGGCTTGCCGTGTGCCGGGGACTTGATGTTGTTGGAAGACAGCATGAGCACGCGAGCCTCTGCCTGCGCTTCAGACGACAGCGGCACGTGGATGGCCATCTGGTCGCCGTCGAAGTCGGCGTTGAAGGCCGTGCAGACCAGCGGGTGCAGGCGGATAGCCTTGCCTTCCACCAGCACGGGCTCGAATGCCTGGATGCCCAGACGGTGCAGCGTTGGCGCGCGGTTGAGCAGCACGGGGTGGTCGGTGATGACCTCTTCGAGGACGTCCCACACCACAGATGCGCCGCGCTCGACCATGCGCTTGGCAGACTTGATGTTGGCAGCATGCTCCAACTCGACCAGACGCTTCATGACAAACGGCTTGAACAGCTCGAGCGCCATCTGCTTGGGAACACCGCACTGGTGAATCTTGAGCTGCGGGCCGACGACGATGACCGAACGGCCAGAGTAGTCGACGCGCTTGCCCAGCAGGTTCTGGCGGAAGCGGCCCTGCTTGCCCTTGAGCATGTCGGCAAGCGACTTCAGGGGGCGGTTGCCCGGGCCGACCACGGGACGGCCGCGGCGGCCGTTGTCGAACAGAGCGTCGACGGCCTCCTGCAGCATGCGCTTCTCGTTGTTGACGATAATCTCCGGCGCGGAGAGGTCCAGCAGCTTCTTCAAGCGGTTGTTGCGGTTGATGACGCGACGGTAGAGGTCATTCAGATCGGACGTGGCAAAGCGGCCGCCGTCGAGCTGCACCATCGGGCGCAGGTCGGGCGGGATGACCGGGATGACGTCCAGAATCATGTCATGCGGCTCGTTGTCGCTGCGGATGAAGGCCTCGACGACCTTCAGGCGCTTGACGGCCTTGGCACGCTTTTGCCCCTTGCCCGTCTTGATGGTCTCGCGCAGCTCTTCAGCCGTGGCCTCGAGGTCGACGGCGTCCAGCAGCTCGCGCACGCTTTCGGCGCCCATGCCGCCGCGGAAGTAATCGCGGTAGTTCAGGCGCATCTCGCGGTAGAGAGCCTCATCGGGGATGAGCATCTTCGGCTCGATCTTGAGGAACATGTCCAGCGCCTCGGCGCGCAGGTCCTTGCGCTCGTCGAACTCGTCGCGCAAATCGGCGATTTCCTCTTCCACCTCTTCGGGCGTCATGAGGTCTTCTTCGTCGTACTCGCGCTCGCCGTTCTCGTTGAAGTACTCGGTGCTCTGGTGACGCACGGCCTCGATGAGGCGGTCGCGCTCGGCGTCGAGCTCTTCGAGGTTAGCCGCGAGCTCGTCTTTCAGCTCTTCGGCGTCCTCATCGCGGGCCTCGGAATCGACCCAGGTGATGATGTTGCTGGCAAAGTACAGCACCTTCTCGAGGTCCTTCGGGGAGATGTCGAGCAGGTAGCCCAGACGCGAAGGGGACCCCTTGAAGTACCAGATGTGACTCACCGGCGCAGCGAGCTCGATGTGGCCCATGCGTTCACGACGCACCTTGGAGCGCGTGACCTCGACGCCGCAGCGCTCGCAGACGATGCCCTTGAAGCGGATGCGCTTGTACTTGCCGCAGGCGCACTCCCAGTCCTTGGTCGGGCCGAAGATCTTCTCGCAGAACAGGCCGTCCTTTTCGGGCTTCAGCGTGCGGTAGTTGATGGTCTCGGGTTTCTTGACCTCGCCGTGGGACCAGGAGCGAATCTTCTCGGCAGATGCCAGGCCAATGCGAAACTCGTCGAAATTGTTAACGTCGTATACGGTCATATCCTACTCCCTCCCCTCGTCGTCAATTGCAGTTCCTATCAATTCTTCTTCCTCGTCGTTCATCTGCGCGATGCCGTTGGCAAGGACGTCGAGCGCGTCGACTTCCTCGGCCTCGGCGACCTCGTCTTCGGAGGGCAGCTCGATGATGTCGGTGTCCTCGGGATTCTCCTGGGGCGCGGCCTTGGTGTTGTGGCCGACAAGCTCCACGTCAAGGCAGAGAGACTTCATTTCCTTGACCAGGACCTTGAAGGACTCGGGCAGCTCGGGCTGCGGGATGTTCTCGCCCTTGACGATGGCCTCGTAGGCCTTGACGCGGCCAGCCGTGTCGTCGGACTTGACGGTCAAGATCTCCTGCAAGACGTTGGACGCGCCGTACGCGTAGAGCGCCCAGACTTCCATCTCGCCGAAGCGCTGGCCGCCGAACTGCGCCTTGCCGCCCAGCGGCTGCTGGGTGATGAGGCTGTAGGGGCCAGTCGAGCGCGCGTGGATCTTGTCGTCGACCATGTGGGAGAGCTTCAGCATGTAGGTCTGGCCGACCGTGATGGGCTCGCGGAACTTCTCGCCCGTGCGGCCATCGTACAGGTCGGTCTTGCCCGTCTCGGACAGCTGCGGGACGAACGGCACGTACGTCTTGTCGCCGAAACGCGCCTTGGTCTTGTTCAGGCGGTTCTTGTTCGCCTTCAAGATGGCGTCGGAAATCTCCCCTTCGGTGGCGCCGTCGAAAATCGGCGTGGACACGAAGAAGGGACCTTCGACCGGCTCGTCGCTGTTCTCGTCGTCGTTCCAGCCGTTGAGCGCGGCCCAGCCCAGGTGGTTTTCCAGCAGCTGGCCGACGTTCATACGCGAGGGAACGCCCAGCGGGTTCAAGATGACGTCGATGGGCGTGCCGTCTGCCATGTAGGGCATGTCCTCGATGGGCAGCACGCGCGAGATGACGCCCTTGTTGCCGTGGCGGCCGGAGAGCTTGTCGCCCTGCTGGACCTTGCGCTTCTGCGCGACGTAGACGCGCACGAGCTCGTTGACTCCCGGCGGCAGCTCGTCGCCGGCCTCGCGGGAGAACTGGGAGATGCCGATAACGCGGCCCGAAGCGCCGTGCGGCATCTTCAGGGACGTGTCGCGCACCTCGCGGGCCTTCTCGCCGAAGATGGCGCGTAGCAGGCGCTCTTCGGCCGTGAGCTCGGTTTCGCCCTTCGGGGTGACCTTGCCCACCAGGACATCGCCCGGATGCACCTCGGCGCCGATGCGGATGACGCCGTCGATGTCGAGGTTGGCGAGCATGTCCTCGGACAGGTTCGGAATCTCGCGGGTGATTTCCTCGGGCCCGAGCTTGGTGTCGCGGGCGTCGAGTTCGTATTCAGAGATGTGAATGGACGTGAGGAGGTCTTCGGAGACGACGCGTTCGGAGATGATGATGGCGTCCTCGTAGTTGTAGCCTTCCCACGGCATGTAGGCGATCATGAGGTTTTGGCCCAGTGCCAGTTCCGCGTGGTCGGTGGACGGACCGTCGGCCAGCGCGTCGCCGGCCTCGACCTCGTCGCCGTAGCGCACGAGCGGCTTGTAGTTGATGCAGCCGCTCTGGTTGGAGCGCTGGAACTTGGGCAGATCGTAGTTGTCGACTTCGCCCTCGTCGGTCGTGACCTCGATGCGACTGCCGTCGACGTAGGTGACCACGCCGGCGTGCTCGGCCAAGGGCAGCTCGCCGGAGTCGGTGGCGATGCGGTGCTCGATGCCGGTGCCGACCAGCGGCGCATGCGGGCGCAGCAGCGGCACGGCCTGACGCTGCATGTTGGAGCCCATGAGGGCGCGGTTGGCGTCGTCGTGCTCGAGGAACGGAATCAAGGCGGTGGCGACGGAGTTCATCTGGCGCGGGGAGACGTCCATGTACTGGACCTCGTCCACATGGACCTCCGCCGGGTCGCCGAAGATGCCGTCGGCGTTCTTGGTGCGGCACACGACACGGTCGACCTTGACGAAGTTGCCGTCCTCGTCGAAGTGGCCGAACTCGCGGGTATCCGGATTGAAGGACTCGGTGGCCTGGGCGATGGAGTAGTTCTCCTCCTCGTCGGCCGTGAGGTAGTCGACCTCGTCGGTGACCTTGCCGTCGACGATACGGCGGTACGGGGTCTCGATGAAGCCGAAGGAATTCACGCGGGCATAGGTGGCCAGCGAGCCGATGAGGCCGATGTTGGGGCCTTCAGGCGTCTCGATGGGGCACATGCGGCCGTAGTGGGACGTGTGAACGTCGCGCACCTCGAAGCCGGCGCGCTCGCGGGACAGGCCGCCCGGGCCCAGTGCGGACAGACGGCGCTTGTGCGTGATGCCCGACGCCGGGTTGGTCTGGTCCATGAACTGGGACAGCTGCGAGGAGCCGAAGAACTCCTTGATGGCCGCCACGATCGGGCGGATGTTGATCAGCGACTGCGGCGAGATGTCTTCCGGGTCGAACGTGGACATGCGCTCGCGGACCACGCGCTCCATACGGCTAATGCCGATGCGGAACTGGTTCTTGATGAGCTCGCCCACCGTGCGGATGCGGCGGTTGCCGAAGTGGTCGATGTCGTCGACCTTGTAGCCGGGCTGGCCGTCGTGCAGCGCGATGATGTAGCGCATGGACGTGACGATGTCGTCAGCGGTGAGCGTGGAGGAATCGCTTTCCAGGCCGAGCTTCTTGTTGATCTTGTAACGGCCGACGTCTGCCAGGTCGTAACGCTGAGCATTGAAGAAGAGGCCCTCGAGCAGGCTGCGGGCGGAGTCCACCGTGGGCGGCTCGCCGGGGCGCAGACGACGGTACAGCTCGATGAGCGCCTCTTCGCGCGAGCTGGACGCGTCCTTCTCGAGCGTGCGGGCGACCATGTCGCCGTTGCCCAGAAGCTCGATGATCTCATCGCGAGTTTCGGCGATGCCCAGAGCGCGCAGCAGCAGCGTGGCCGGCTGCTTGCGCTTGCGGTCGATGCGGATGGACAGCACGTCGCGCTTGTCGGTCTCGAACTCCAGCCAAGCGCCACGTGCGGGGATGACCTTCGCGTTGTAGATCATGGCATTGGAAGTCTTGTCGCGCTCGGAGCTGAAGTACACGCCCGGGGAGCGGACCAGCTGGGAGACGACGACGCGCTCGGTGCCGTTGATGATGAAGGTGCCGCGGTTGGTCATGAGCGGGAAATCGCCCATGAACACGTTGGATTCCTGCATCTCGCCCGTTTCCTTGTTGATGAAGCGGACGTCGACGAACAGCGGCGCCTGATAGGAAATGTCGCGCTTCTTGCACTCCTCGACGGAATGCTTCGGGTCGCCGAACTCGTGGTCGCCGAACTCGACCATGAGCGTCTTGGAGCTGTTCTCGATGGGAGACATGCTCTGGAACGTCTCGTCCAGACCCTCGGTCATGAAATGCTTGAACGAGTCAGTCTGAATCGAGATCAGGTTGGGGATGTCCATGACCTCCGGGATCTTCGCGAAGCTCAGCCTTTCGCGATAGACATTGGGCTTGGACACGTTTTTGGTGCTCGCCACTTAGCGATCCTCCTTCAAATTGAGTTTTGAATTTGAAATCGGCAGGCGTTTTTCGACGCCATTAAGACCTAGACCATAAAAGCGGCGGCAGATGAAGTCAAGAAATATTTTGCCTAGCGCGCATCAAAAATCGTCAAAGACCGCAAACGGATGTGATTTTTCGGCAATAGGCAAATTATTGCGATTCAAGACTTGAAGATGTTGTGAACTTGTGCTTGAGAGGGCACGCAAAAAGGAGGCGGCCCCGTTATGGAGCCGCCCCGAGAGAATCGCGTCAGGATCAAAACCTGACGCGCGAGATAGAGCCGAGCGTCTAGCGGTTGCCACGTGCCCTTCTGCGCAGCAGCGCCAGCACCGCAGCCGCGATTGCCGCCACCAGCGCGGAGCCACCTGCCACGGCGAACACGGCGTTGTCGCCCGTCAAGACAGCACCCTTGCCGGAGCCGGAGCCGCCTTGCGCTCCGCCATCGCCGCCGTCTGATGTCGCACCGCCGGCGTTGTTCGTATTGTCGATGACGGTGTCACCGTTATCGCTGCCGTTGTCGCCGTTGCCGTTGCCGCCCTGGTCGCCATCGCCTCCGTTGCCACCGGCGCCGCCCTGGTCACCGCCGGACGTCGTGCCGCTCACGGCAACCTGCACGTCCGCGAACAGCGGTTGGTAGTTGCCGGCGCCTTCGGCGGGCGTGAACACCGCCTGATAGGTCCCGCTCGCGTTCACGGCGCCATCGGCATCGGCCCAGCTCCACGTGCCCTTGACCTCGGTGCCGTCAGACATGGCGACCGTGCCGCCGGACAGCGCGATGTCGGCGAGCTTCGTGCCGGCCGCGACTTCTGCGGGGTTCGCCGCAAGGCCTTCCTGCGTGAGCTTGGCCGGCGTGATGACGACGCCCGCCGGATACACCTTCTCGAAGGAAGCGTACTCGTCAGACCCTTCGTAGACGAACTTCACGTCGTACGAGCCGACGCTCACGGGCAGGCCATCCGACCAGGGACTCGACCCCGCACGGTAGAGCACCTGCACCTTGCCCTTCTCGTCTGCGGGGAACCCGTCCCCGAACTCCGGCGTTGCCTCCACACCGTCACCGGTGTACGCGCGCTCGATGCCAGGGAAATCGATGTCCGCATCGGAAGAGACGTCTTCGATCCATTTGGCGTAGACATTCGCGTTCTGGGTAAACGTCGTTGCCTCAACGCCTTCGGCGGGGTCGGCGTCCTCCGCGAACACGACCGGCTTCTCGAGCCCCTCGTCCAGGTACCAGCCGGCGAGCTCGTAGCCAGCACGCGTGGGCGTGGGGATATCGGCTTTCCCGAGCGCCTCGCCTTTCGCGACCTCGATGCCCTTTGTAGAGCTGCCGCCCTCGAATGCCCCCGCGCCAGCATATGCCGTCAGCGTGACGGTTTGTGCCGCCGGCTCGGGTGTCCAATGAGCGTAATAGGTACTCTCGCCCGCCGTCGCATACACCGTGGAAGCCGTGATCTCCGTGCCGCCAGACGCCTCGGTGAACCAACCGTCGAACATGTACCCGTCGCGCGCGGGCTCGGGCAGCTCGCCGAGAGCGGAATCGTAGATTGCCGTAAACGTCGTGGTCGCGCCACCCTCGACAGTGCCGCCGGTGGCGTCGAGCGTGACTTCGTACTCGCACGCCGTCCACGTGGCGGTAAGCGTCATATCGCCCGTGACCTCAGTCTTGCCGGCCACGAACGCCTCGTCGCCTTCGGTAACCCAGCCGTCGAACTCGTAGCCGGTGCGCGTGGGCTCGGGCAGCGTGGCGATGGTGCCGCCCACTGCCACCTCGATGCTAGCCGACGCGCCCGCAGGCAAGCTGCCCTTCCCGGCATCAAGCGTTACCGTCGCCTTCTGCTCGGCCGGCTCGTCCCAGGTCATGACATACGGGCTGAAGCCGGATGCGGGCACCGTGAAGCTCACGTAGCCGTCGGCGGCAGCGCTCGTGTCGAGCGTCATGACCTCGACCTCGCTTTTCGCGATGAGCTCGCTCACCTCTTCGTCAGTCGCGCTGTAGTCGCGGTGCAGCCCGGTGAAGTGGTACACCTTCACGCTGCTCGCATCAACGCCGTCGGGAACCTTCCAGAACACCTTCGTGCCCTCAGACGAACTCACCCAGGCGTTGGACTGCTGCTGATCGACCAAGTCGAGATACTGGAAGTCGTAATGCTCGCCCACCGTTCCCGCGCCAAGCTTCTCGTTGGCGTGCGCGATAAGCTCGCCTTCGCGCTGGCCTGGCAGCAGGTCATCGGAAAGCAGCGTGACGCCGCTCGTGTCGGCCAGCGGGAGCTGGTCGTTGCCGTTGAAATAGACCTTCGTGCCGTCGGGTAACGCTGCGACCACGCCGCCTTTCGCCTTCTCCAAGCCCGCCTTGACAGCATCCGCATCGCCGGCATCGACCAGCGGCACATTCAGCGCGCCTTTCTCGGCCTGCACCGCGTCAGACACGCTGCGCACGACGAGCTCGGCGGGTTCGAGCGCGAAGGTGTAGGACGTGCCGCCGACGTTCACGTCAACGGTCTCGTCGGCACCGCCGGCGCGCGTGCCCGCCGCGGCGTTCTCGATGTCGATGCGCGCCGTGTACTTGCCAGGCACAGTGTCGTCTGTCACCTGCACATTTTCGGCGTCGTAGTACTTGACCGAAGCCGTCGTGCCCGCGTCGAGCAGCTTGTTAAGCTCGTCGATGGTGTAGGCATTGCCCTGACCGTCGATGACGTACTGGTCGATGAAGTGACCGCCCGTCTCGCTCGTGCCGCCCACGTACTTCTCGGCAGAAGCCGGACGCAGCGTCAGGCAGGTGATGTCGTAGGCGAATGCCGCGTTCTGACCGTCCGCGATCTTCCAGGCACGTGCCGTCTCGTCATAGACGATCGTGAACGTCTCCTGGCCGTCTTCATCGGGGCTCGCGAAGTAGTGCGCGCCGTATGCCGGGTTGCCCATCTGCGCGTAGGCGTCCAGATATTTCTGAGCGTCCATGGTCACTTGGGCCGTCCACACGCCGTCTTTGCCTTCGATAGGCGCCGTGGCCGTGAAGCTGTCGGCGATGAGCGCCTGCACGCCATCACCCGCAGCGGCGAACGTCACATCCGGATGGCTCTTGTTGCCTTCATCGCTGTTGATTTCGTTGACGCCGTTCAGCGTGACGGAAACGCCCGCGAGCTTCGCGATGTCAGCACCGTTGGGGGTTGCGGGGGTGGTGCAAACGCCGGTAAACGTCACCGGGGTGGCGTCCGGATTCTTGAGTATCCACCCGGCAGCCACGCCAGCCGCCGCATCGCCATCGCCCCAAACCAACGTCACGGTCTTCGACGAATCTCCCGCGACCGCATGCGTGCCCTCGGGCAGCTGCAACGCCTCGTCGAACGCTTTGATATAGGGGGCAGCCTGAATGGTCACGTCGACCTTCCAGACCTTGTCTGCTTTCTCCAGGCCAAGCAGCTGCGCAGCACCCTCCAGCACATTGGCCGCAGGCTCGTCTTCGGCATAAACCTCGCCAATGCTGTAGGCATCGTTGTCACCCGCCGTGTTCTCGATGAGCGCATCGAAGGTCTGCGCGGTATGCTGACTCGCCATCGCCTCGTTGGCGTCGGTCACCTGCACGTCGAGCAGCTTGTTGACGTCGTC
Source organism: uncultured Coriobacteriia bacterium (assembly GCA_949283445.1). The sequence goes on from CASDTD010000274.1 coordinate 10,096, forward strand.
GACAGAAACTTCGGGCTTCATCTTGCAGACGACGTCTTTCTCCACCGTGATGCCGGTGGGTGCGCCATCCAGATACAGCGTCGCAACGACCTTGGTGTTGCCCGCATTGAGCTTGGTGAGCGCACCCGTGTCCTCGTCAATGGAGGCCACCGTGCCGTCGCTTACCGAATATTTGAAGGAGAGGCGGCCATCGTATGCGGCGCTTTCGAATCCCTTATTCGCCTCGTACGACGCCGTCTCAGTTTCCTCGTCGAGAACCTCGGGGCCGGAAAGTGCCGGCTTGACGGCTATGACCTCGACTTTCGCCGAAGCGTCTGGGTTGGATGCGGACGTGGCGGTGATGTTCGCGCCGCCCGGCTGCTTCACCGTGACGATGCCCTGGCCGGCAGATGCGGCGACAGACGCCGTCTGCTCGTTGTCAGAGCTCCAGTTGATGCCGTTGTCGAACGCGTTGGCCGGCGTGGTGTAGCCGTTCAGGCGCAGTGTGTCAGCGCCGGCTTGGTTGAGGTCGATGACGCGCGTCGTTTCGCCGTCGATGGTCACGCCCGTAACCGGGTTGTTCTGGATGGTGCGCGTGGGGCCGTAGACGATCACCTCGCCGGACCCGATGATGCCGGAATCAGCTGGCGCGTTCTTGCCGCTGCCATACAGCCAGTACTTGCCGAACACCGTGCTCGTGTCATTCGGCAGCACGGTCGTCATATAGTTTCCGTTGTCAGAGACGTCGTTGGTGTCCATGCGCGACGCGCTGAGCGCGGCGATGTCTTCCACGGAGCTTGCAGCCGCAGCGCCGTCAACACGGTACACGCCGTCTTGAGAGGCGTTCCAGCCGTTCGTCTTCGCATAGCCGAGCTTGACGTCCTTGTAGTTTTCCGTCGCAGGCGAGCCCACGTAGGCGCTCACGTTACCGAACTTGACATTGCCGTCGTTGGCCGCGAGCACGTGCACGCGCGCACCGTTCTCGAGCTTGACAGAGGCATTGCCATCGCGCCCGCCATACGTCTTGAACTCGCCGCCGGTAATGTAGGCATTGCCCCCGGATATCGCCAGCGGGGTCCAGTTGCTCGACGCGGAATCTTGATGCTCGAACGTACCGCCGTTGACGCGCAGCGTGCCCGAAATCCACATACTGGAAATCGTGCCGCCGTTGACCGTTGCATCGCCATGCGTATCGATGACGACGCGATTGCTGTTCTTGGCGTTATAGGTGCCGTCGTTGATGACGAGCGTCGTGCCCGAAGCGGTGGAAAGCACCGCTGCCTCGGAGCCCCAATAGGTACCCGAGCTGCCGAGAATGGCTGTCGCACCCGAGCCCATGAGCTTCACGGCAACGCCCTCGTCATTGCCGCCCGTGCCGTATTCGGTACGCAGCGAGACACTGTCCTGCGTGATGAGCGTGCCGCCGGCGTTTACCTCCACCGGGTTGAGTGCGTCGTAGAACGACCCCTGGGAACGCGTGTCGTTCACATAGACGGAATCCTTCAGCACGAGCGTCGCACCGTTTTCCACATGGAAGCGGCAGAATTTGAGCTCGCCCGTTCCGCCGACGACCACATCACGCCTGACGTATATCTCGCGGTCGCCGTCGTCGAACAGACCGCCCTCGTCGAACTCGATGGTGCCCTGCGTGATGATGGTCCCCACCGAGGGGTCGTTAATCGCGCTCGTGAAATCGTCGTGGTTGCTCACCGTTACTGTGCGTTTGCCAGCGACGCTTTGCAGCAACGCGAGCATGCGCTCGGCCGCCACGAGCCTGTCGTAATTGGAGACCTTTTCCTTGCCCTCGGCGCTCAGCTCGTCATATGCCGCGCGCGCCGCCGTGATGGCCGCCTCGTCGTCCACGGTCACGTCGGACTGCTCGGGCAGGCTCGCGATCATGTTCTCGACCTGTTTCCAAGCGGGCACGTCGTCTTCGGATTTGGAGATGGCGAAGCTGTCGACCAAACTCGAGCTGCCGCCGTTGACCTTGTATGCCTGATAGTACAGGTGGTCACCGTCGATGGTGATGCCGGAATACACCGGCACCGAAAGGTCGAGCGCGACCTCGCTCGGGATGCTCGCCGACGGCGTCTGCGCGTAGTTTTTCACGCCGCAGGTGCCGGCGATGACGAACGCCGTACCGTTGGGATTCAGCGCCGTCTCGTAATTGCAGCCCTTGTACGTCTGCGTCTCGACATCGACGTCCTGCTCTTCGCCATGCGCAAGGTACGGCGTGCGGTTGTACACGTGGTCGTGCCCGGACAGCACCAGGTCGACATCACAGGCAGCGGCGAGCGCGTTTACCTGCGAGCGAATGGCGGCAACGTCGCTATCGGACTGGTGAGGCCCGTTGGAGTAGGGAGATTTGTGCATGAGCACGATCTTCCATTCCGTGCTCGCGTTCGCGAGCGTGCTGTAGGCCCAGTCGTACTGCGTCTGCGACAGCGATTCGTCTGCCGCCAGGTCATTGGTGTTCAGCACCACAAACGTGGCGTTCTTGTATGTATACGAGTAGTACACGCCCGTGGAAAGGTCCTGACCCTGCGGCACGTTGGCCAGGTTGAAGTGCGAGACGATGGGATTGGCATCGGTGATGCCTTCCACATCGCTTTTCGCCTCGTGGTTGCCAGCTGCCGGCGTCATGGACATGCTCTGCGCCACACCGTTTTCGTCGTCGAGCGCCCACGTCCAGTAGTCCTCGTTGGCGCCGTCGTCCACGAAGTCACCTCCGTGCACGGTGAACGCTGCGCCGGGGAACGTGGCATCCGCCTGCGCGAGCGTGTTCTTGTACACGTCGTAGTCGGACTCGACCATGCCCTGCGAATCGTTCACGTTGATGAAGGTAAACGATTCGTCGGTATCTGCGGCATCGCCCGTGACAAACTGGAAGCCGTTGCTCCACCAGCCCTGCTCTTTGTCGCCCACGCGATAGTAATAGGTGGTACCGGGCGCAAGCCCGCTCACGCTGGCGGAATGCTTCTCCGCCCGCTGCGTGCCATAGGTAGTAACAAGCCCCAGGTTCAGCTGCGTCTTTGGCTTGACCACCTCTTCGGAGTTCGCCGTCGCCTCCGCAACGATGTTTCCGAAGCTGGAATCCGTTGCCACCTGCACCGTGCCGGATGTGACATTGGTGCCGGTGTACCAGCGAAAGTTGCGGTCGGTCTGAGAAGAGCCGCCCAAGGTCATGGTCACCTGCGTGGGCAGCAAGCCGTTATCTACTGACGGCTCCACAGCCACCGCCTTGCCATCGAATTCGATGACCACCGGGGTGCCACTATCGATCTCATCGTCGGTGAAATTCGAGTCGTACAGCATCGAACTCGCGATTTCCGAGATGAGCGAGCCCATGCCCGTCAGAAAACTCGGGCTCATGTATTCGTTGATAAGCCCCTCGATCAGCCCACGAATGGCTGCCTCGTCGAAGCCGAACGTGTCGAGCGTGGCTTTCAGGTTGCCATCGTCGGTCATCGAATCGATGGCCGTTTTCCAGATTCCGGAAAACGCGATGCCCGTGTCGATGGAGGTATTCGAAAGGATGTCGTCGAGAACGGGCATGAGGTCGTCAATAAGCCCGTCGATGAGCTCGCTGATGATGTCACCCTGCTGAATGTACTCGAGCGCGTCGTCGACCCATGCCGGCGGGTTCTCGCATCCTGCGTAATGGCCGGTCAAGCATACGAACACGAGGTCGTAGATGGTCTTCTCGTCCGCATCCAGCGAAGCCACGCCCGTATTCGAAACCTTGGTGACGATCTTGTCAATTTGGTCGAGCAGCCAGTCGGGGTTGTCAATATAGCGCGTCTCGATTTTGTCGAGCACGTCGTCGACCATGCGCAAAAGCTGTGCGTCAGTGATAGTCATGCTGCCGATGAGCCCTGCAGTGCCAGACGGCTGCAGCTGGATGCCACCGTTGCGGTATTCCACATGCACGCGGCCGATGCCGGTGCCGAGCTCGATGTCCATGCCGCCTTCGAGCAAGCCGGGGACAGCATCCAAAACGAGCGCGTCGATGTCGACGCCAGGCAGGTTCTCGGCAAGCCATGGCCGTATGCCCTGCTCGCCGATTTCCGCCAGAACAGGACGCAGCATACCGTTGGCCATGTTGTTGAACAACGTCTTAGGGTAGAGCTTTTCCTGCGTGTAGGACTTGAGGTCGGAAATTTCGGTGACCTTGCCTGTGTGGTCTTTGAAGCTGATGGACTTCACGCTCTCGCTGGAGACGGAGAAGCTCTCCTGCGTGCGCGCCGTGCCGTCGTCAAGGGCAGCGCCCTTGGTCAGCGTGATGGTGCGCACCGGGCTCATCCACGAGGAAAGCGAACCGGTCTCGAGGTCGGTGATGGTGTTGCCGGCGTTAGAGGTGAACTGGGAGATGTCGTTGGCGTGCATATGGCCGGTGAAGATGTAGCGCATGCCCGCGTCGGCGAATGCCGTGGCGGTTTCCTGCCAGTTGTCCACGACGTACTCGGAAAGAATCTGGTCTTCCATGGAGAAGTGCGGCACCAGGCCATGGTGCATGAGACCGATGACCGTATCGCCTTCGGCTTCGGCATCCTTGGTCTGCTGGACGACCCAGGGAACGAGGTCTTCGTCGACACGACCGGCGGTCAC
>CASDTD010000275.1 GCA_949283445.1 uncultured Coriobacteriia bacterium
GGCATGGGCGTAAGTGACGACATCGGCGAGCTCGTCGAGCTTGAAGTTGTGCGCCCGCTGGCGCATGCCGAACTGCTCGCAGGCCAGATACACCGCGTCTGCCCCGAAGCGTATCGCGTACTCGAGTTGTTCTGCGCCGCCCGCAGGGGCGAGCAGTTCCGGTTTCATTCGGGTCTCCAATCGTCGTGTCCGGGCGCTTCGCACGCGTTCTCCTCTTGGGAGATGCGGGAAAAGCCTCCGGCATCATAAAGCAAACTATGGCGTTTGAGCTGTGCTTACGCTACATTGTTCATCAGCGATTGCTGAAAGGTTTGGTAAGCGTCCAACAGATTGGTTGGTGGTCACATGGCTGCTCCTGCTACTGAACACGTCCGCAACATCGTCCTTGTAGGCCAAGACGGGTCTGGCAAGACTTCGCTGGCCGAGGCGATGCTCTACGTCTCGGGAAGGACTTCCCGTATGGGCACGACCCACGACGGCAAATCCTACCTTGACTACGACCCAGAGGAAATCAAGCGCAAGTTCACGCTCAGCACCTCCCTGGCGCCCATCCCGTACAAGGACTACAAGATCAACGTGCTCGACACGTCGGGGCATCCGGATTTCATCGGCGATACGCTGTCTTCCATGACGGCAGCCGAAATGGCGCTGTTCGTCGTCGATGCGGTGGCCGGCCCGCAGGCCATGACCACGCAGCTGTGGCACGAGGCCGAAGACATGCGCCTGTCGCGTGCCGTGTTCATCAACCATATCGACAAAGAGGGCGCCAACTTCGACACGTCCATGGCCACCTTGCACGCGCGCTTCGGCTCGAAGCTCGGTCCGGTGACCATTCCCATCGAGCAGGGCCCCGAGTTCAAGGGCGTCATCGACATCATCCGCATGAAGGCCCGCTACTTCGACGAGAGCGGTGACAAAGAGCGTGTCGAGGACATCCCCGAAGAGTACCTCGCGCAGGCAGAACTCGCCCGCGACAAGCTCTGCGACCTCGTGGTCGAAGCTGACGACGAGCTCATGATGAAGTACCTCGAAGGTGAAGAGCGCATCACCCAAGAAGAGCTCGAGTCGCTGCTCGACAAGGCCATCGCGCAGGAGCTCATCATCCCCGTCTTCGTCGGGTCGACCATCATCAAGCAGGGCATCCTGGGCCTCATGGAAGACGTCTGTTCCTACTTCCCGCACCCCAAGAGCCATGGCCGCTACCAGATGGCCGACGGCGAGACCATCCGCGTCGACGAGTCCAAGCGCCCTGCAGCCTACGTGTTCAAGACCGTGACCGATCCCTTCGTCGGCCGCTTGAGCTACCTCAAGGTCATCACCGGCAAACTCGAGCCGGGCATGGAGCTCGTGAACGCGCGCACGCAGAAGAAAGAGCGCATCGGGCATGTGTACGTCATGATGGGCAAGGAGTCCACGGACGTGAACAGCGCCAAAGCCGGCGACATCGTCGTCGTTCCCAAGCTCGCCGAGGCCAAGACCGGCGACACGCTGTCAGAGACGGGCGAGATTTCCGTCGAACCGCGTCCGCTGCCTGAACCGCAGTACCCAGTGGCGGTCGAGGCCGCGAACAAGAACGACGAGGACAAACTCGGCACGTTCTTCAATCGTGCGGCGGAAAACGACCCCTGCGTGCGCTACGTGCGCGACGAGACCACGCATCAGACGCTCCTGTACACGCTGGGCGAGGCCGCCACGGCGCTGCTGTTCGAACGTTGCAAGGAGCAGGCGGGTGTCGAGCCCAAGACGGTGCCCATCCGCATTCCGTACCGCGAGACCATCCGCACGACGGCCGAGGCACAGGGCCGTCACAAGAAGCAGACCGGCGGCGCCGGGCAGTTCGGCGACTGCTGGCTCAGGCTCGAGCCCAACCCCGGCAACGGCTACGAGTTCGTGGACGAAATCAAGGGCGGCGCCATCCCGAACGGTCTTATTCCCGCCGTCGACAAGGGCGTGCAGGAAGCCATGGCAGAGGGCTTTTTGGCCGGCTACCCCATGGTGGACATCAAATGCGCGGTCTATGACGGCAGCTATCATTCCGACGATTCCAACGAAATGGCGTTCAAGACCGCCGCGCGCATCGGCTTCAGGGCCGCTTGCGAGAAGGCCAAGCCCGTTTTGCTCGAGCCGATGGCAGACATGGATATCACGGTGGGCGAGGCATATGCCGGCACGGTCATGGGCGACATCGCCCAGCGACGCGGCCGCATCGTGGGCACGGATTCCGACGACGCGGGCGACACCATCATCATGGTGCGCGTGCCGTATGCCGAAGTCATCGACTACACGAAGGACCTGCGCGCCATGACCAGCGGCACGGGCTCGTTCTCGTTGCTCGTCAACGGCTACGAAGAGGCGCCGCACGACGTCGCCCAGCGTCTTATCGAGGAATACCAGGCCTCCCGTTCGGCAGGAAAGTAGCGCCTGCTTTTACGCCATTGGCATGAAGCTCGCGTCTATTGGCTACATAGGCACGCCGTACCCCACCAAGTTCGGCGTGCCACGGCAACCTGAACTGGCAAGCGATATCGACTGCACCGTCGTGGTCGATATCGCTTCCTTTTTCGCGCGCTTTCCAGACGTGCCTCCCAGCGGGGCGTACCTGTGGGCAATCTGGAGCTTCTCGAAAAACGAGCAGGCTGCCCGCGCGAAGTTCTCCCCGACGGTGCGGCCCCCGCTGCTCGACGGGACGAAACGCGTCGGGGTGTTCGCGACACGGTCGAGCTTCCGCCCTAATTCCCTGGCCATTTCCGCCTTGCGCGTGTGTGGAACGGCCGTTGTCGAAGATGGCGCTGTCCGTATTCCCGTGACGGGCGCAGATATCGTGGACGAAACGCCGCTGTTCGAGCTATTGCCCTATGTTCCCTCGCTTCACGCGCACCTGGACGCGGCGTCGGGGTGGACGGTGCAGACGCGCTGGGAAAAACTCGAAGTGGCACCTGTTGATGACGCGATGATGCGTGTTGTCGACGAATCGCTGCAGGCCGGTCTTATACAGTTGCTCGAGCAAGACCCGCGTCCGGCCTATACGCGCTCAGGTCAAGAGGAGCGCATATTCTGGGTTCCGTTTGCCGACGTCGCCGTGTTCTTCAAGGTGGCATGTGGCGTCTTGCACGTAACGTCCATCGTGCAGCTTTCGCCGTCGGAACACGAGGAGCTCGTCGAGACGGGCACCATCCGGCGGTTTGCGCAGGGGCATGCGCCCTGCCGCCCCGCATCGCGAGAAACGACTGGCAAACGAGCCGCACAATGACTTTTCGAAGCGTGCCGTTTACGTTACCATTTTCGGGTATGCGTTTTCCAAGAAGGAGATTCGATTCATGAAGGTCAAAGAGAAGAAACTCGACGACGGCCGCGTGCAGCTGAATGTCACCGCGACGGCCGACGACGTCGATCGCGCGTTCGACCAGGCAGAGGCTTCGTTTGCCCGCAGTTTGGGTCTGCGTCCCGACCCGAACAAGAGCGCCCGCCAGGCCATTGCGGAAAAGCTCTCCATCCGCGACGTGGATTCCGTTGTGAGCGGCCAGGCCATCGAGGTTCTCGTCCCGTTCGCCCTTGACAAGTGCAGCGTCGTGCCGCAGTTCGAGCCGGCACGCGAGTCCAACGACATGCTCAGGCGTGGCAAGCCCTACAGCTTCCACCTCAAGGTCACGCCCAAGCCCATCTACGAGCTCACGTCCTACGAGCCCGTCGAGGTTACGGTGCCGCCGTTCAAGTTCAACGATTCCGAAGTCGACCGCCAGATGTACGAGTTCGCGCACACGTACCCCGAGTATGTCACCGCCGAAGCGCATCCAGTCGAAAACGGCGACAGCTGCTTGATTGCCCTGAAGGTCACGCTCGACGGCAAGGAAATCGAGGCTCTCACGACCGACGGGCGCACCTACGTGTGCGGCGAGGGCTATATGCCGGGCGATTTCGACACGCATGTCATCGGCATGGAGCCCGGTGAGACCAAGACGTTCGAGTTCGAGGCTCCCGACTGGGACGACCCGACCGAAGACGCGATGAAAACGTATGAGGCCACGGTCACGGTCAAGGAAATCCAGGAAGAGCGTTACCCTGAGCTCACCGACGAGTGGATCGCCAAGACCATGCCCATGTACAAGTCTGTGGAAGACCTGCGCCTGCAGGTCATCAAGACGCTGGAAGATCAGCAGCGCCGCCAATACGACGCCCAGGTTTCCATGGCCGTCCAGTCCGAGCTTGCCGTGCGTTTCATCGGTAGCATCCCCAACGAGGCCTATGAGGCCACGTCCCAGTCCATCGACCAGTCCTTGCGCATGCAGGTGAAAGCTCAGGGCATGGAATGGGAGGACTTCCTCAAAGAACAGGGCGGCATGCAGAACTACAACATGGGCCTCATGATGCAGGCCCGTGAGACGCTGCGCCGAGACTACGCCCTCGACGCTATATACGACCACGAGGCGCTTTCCATTACCGACGAGGACATCCGCGACGCGTGCATGGAAATCAACCCTCAGAACCCCTCCGCCGTCAAGCGCGACATGGAGCGCCAGGGCAGGGGCTTTGCCCTGCGCGAAGTGGCCGCGCGCATCGCCGCGACGAAGTATTGCGTCGAGCATGCGAAGATCACGGTGAGAGAGCCTGAAGAAGACTAGATGCCCGTCTTCTTTCAAGCAGCGGAGCAGATGCTCATCTTGATGGTTCTGCTCGTCGCAGGCGTCATCGCCCGCCGCTGCAAGCTGATGAACGACACGTTCGACACGATGTTGTCGGCGCTTGTCATGAACGTCGCCCTGCCGGCCATGATTCTCAGCTCCGTATTGGGAAACGAGAATCTGCCGACAGGGCAGACCATCGGCACCATCTTACTTTGCTCGACGCTGGGGTACATCGTTACGCTTGCCCTCTCTCTTGTCATTCCCCGTATTTTCTACCGCAAACAGAGCCGTGCTACGCAAGCCACGCACAGTTTCATGATTGCCTTTGGCAACGTGGGCTTTATTGGCTTGCCGGTTCTCGGGGCCATCTTCGGACCGCAGGCCGTTTTCTACGGTGCCGTGAACAACATCCCCTTCAACGTCGCGGGGTTCACCGTGGGCGTGGCCATGTTCAAGGGCGCGAACCGCGCTGCAGATGACGGGAAACCTGCTGTACCGTTTGCGCGACGCCTTGCAGAAAGCCTGCGCTCTCTGGTCAACCCCTGCATGATTGCCTGTTTTGCCTCGGTCGCGCTCGCATTGCTGCACATCACCGACACGGACGGCA
>CASDTD010000276.1 GCA_949283445.1 uncultured Coriobacteriia bacterium
ACCATCATCTGATCCATGCAAATCGAACCCACCTGCAGGCAGGCGCGCCCGTTGCAAAGCACCTTCATGCGCCCCGACAAGTTGCGGCGCAAGCCGTCGGCATAGCCTAACGGGACAGTGGCGATCTGCACGGGCTTGGCGACGCGGTAGCGCAGGCCATAGCTCACGCCCTCGCCCATCTGCGGTTCTTTGATGTAGGAAATCTGCGCCTTCACCGACATCGCGGGCTTGAGGTCTTCGAAGCCGCGCAGCACGCCAGAAGGCGCCAGCCCGTACATCGTGATGCCCACCCTGCCCATATCGAAATACGCCTCTGGGTAGCGCTCGATGGACGCCGAGTTTGCGCAGTGGACGATGCCCGGGTCGATACGCGCGTTGCGCAGAAGCTGCAGCGCGTCGTTGAAACGGTTGAGCTGGATGCGGAAATCCCAGTCACTTTCCTCGTCGGCCGTAGCGAAGTGCGTGAACACGCCATCGAGCTGCAAACCCCGGTGGAAGTTGATGCCCTCGAGAAAATCGACGACGTCAAGATAGAACACGCCGATGCGGTTCATGCCCGTGTCGATGGCCAGATGGTACTTGGCCACCATGCCGTGCAGGTCGGCCTCCTCGCCCAGGGCAAGCGCAAAATCGCTCGTCGTGACCGTGGGCATGATGTCATAGCTCAGCAAATAGGGAATGGCGCGCATGGGCGGCTGCGAGAGCAGCAAGATGGGGGCGTCGATGCCGGCGTTGCGCAGCTCGATGCCCTCGCCCACCGTCGAGACCGCCAGATGGTCAGCCCCGTTGGCAAGCGCGGTCTTGGCCACGGGAACCGCCCCGTGACCATAGCCGTCGGCTTTCACGACAGCCATGAGATGCCGGCGCAAGCCCAGATGCTTGCGCGCGAGTTGCACGTTGTGCGCGATGGCGTCCAGGTCGACTTCCACCCAGGCACCGCGCGGCACGGTTTCCGGCGTCCACGAATCGGGAAGTTCCCGCACCAGCTCGCTCACGCTGCGCTGGTCGTCTGCCGACGAATCGAACTCGTCACCCCCGATCTTCGGGTTAGCGCCAAAATAGTTGATGACATCGCCCTTGCTCACAGACCGCTCACACTCCCATTGAGATAAACGCAGAACCGATACGTTCGATTATATCCTCGGGCATGACGCTCATGACGCTCATATCCAAAGCGGCGATGCGCCCCGCGCGCCCGTGCACGAACACGCCCAACCTGCTTGCGTCGTACGCGGAAAGCCCCTGCGCCAGAAACGAGCCGATGATGCCCGTCAGCACGTCGCCGGTCCCCGCTTTCGCGAGTTCGGGATCGCCTTCCAAGCGTAGCGCTGCGGGGCCAGATTGCCCGACGACAATCGTGCGCGGCCCCTTGAGCACCACCGTGCCCCGGTACTTGTTCGCAATCTCGCGCGCATCGCGCAGCCGATCTCGCACGCGGCGCCCCAGCAGACGCGCAGCCTCGCCCTCATGAGGCGTCAGCACGTCATCGCAGCCCGCGCGCATCTGCATGAACTCGGGATGATGCGCCAAGATGTTGAGCCCGTCGGCGTCGAAGAGGATGGGACGCCTGTCACCCTGTTCGTCGAGCGCCCGCAGAAACGCCGCGAAGAACTCGATGACGGCTTCGCCCGTCCCCATGCCCGGCCCCAACGCGAACGCGTCGGCCTTGGCGGAAGCCTGCAAGATGGCATCCACGCACGTCACGTCGAAGCTGCCGCACGGCGTTTGCGCACATGGATTCACGGGAATGGACAGCAGGTGCGCCCGCGCGGCCGGCGCCGCCCCTTCCGGAACGAACAGGCGCACGTAACCCGCGCCGGCTCGCGCTGCGGCAAGCGCGGACATGATGGGGGCACCCGGATATTCGGCACTGCCCCCTATGACGGCGAGCACGCCGCGCGAGTACTTGTTCGCGTCGTCGGCCGGCACGGGGATGAGCCTCGCGCACTCCCCTTCGCTCAGCAGGCGCGTAGACACCTCTTCGGACACTTCCTCAGGCATGGGGCGTCTCATCTCCCTCATCGTCCTCGCCCTGCGCCTCCGGGCGAACCTGGGCATCCAGATCATCGAGCATGCCGCGCAGCTCCTTGAAGCGCGTGGCCAACTCCTGGCGTGGGGAGACCTTTTCCTCGACGACGGGTTTGCTCGAAGCGGTGACGGCAATCGCGTTGGCAACCGCCGTGTCCGACGTGCGGCTCAAAGAAAGCGGCAGCTCCAGAATGCCCCGCTCGGCCGCGATTTCGGCCGCACGCCCATGCAGCACGGCGACGGGGCGACCGTTTTTGTCGTGACCGACTTCCACGTCGGTAAACTTGATGCCCTGCGAAAAGCCCGTGCCCAGTGCCTTCAGCACCGCCTCTTTCGCGGCGAAATGCGTCGCGTAATGCACTGCAGGCTTGTGGTGGCGCTCGCAGTAGGCACGCTCTTCTTCCGAGAACACGCGTGCCGCAAACACGGGGGAACGCTGCAGAATCTGCTCCATGCGCTCTATCTCGACGATATCCACGCCCAGTCCCGTCGCGGGCACGTCTTTGCTCACGTCCTGGGCACCCTGCGTGAGCGCCTCTTCAACGCTGCTTTCCACCTTGTCTTCGGCACCCATCACTCCACCGTCACAGACTTCGCGAGGTTGCGCGGGTGGTCCACGTCGCAGCCGCGCTCGAGCGCCGTGTAGCGGGCGAGCAGCTGCAAGGGCACGCTGGCCGTGATGGCAGAGCACCAATCCTGAATCTTCGGAATATAGAGCACATGGTCGGCAATCTGGGCAACCTCTTCGTCGCCTTCAGTCGCCACGGCAATGACATGCGAGCCACGGGCGAGTATCTCTTGCACGTTGGAAAGCGTCTGCATGCGCGTGGCGGAATCGGTGACGACGGCAACGACCGGCGTATGCTCGTCCAAAAGCGCGATGGGACCATGCTTGAGCTCGCCCGCCGGGTACGCCTCGGCGTGCAGGTAGCTGATTTCCTTGAGTTTGAGCGCGCCCTCGTTGCAGACTGTCGCCCCCATGCCGCGCCCCACGTACATGACCGAATGGGCCTTCGCCAGCATGCGGGCAGCCGCCTCGATTTCCTCGGTATCCTGCAGGATGTCCTCGATTTGTGCCGGCGTCTCGCGCAGCTCGTAATAAAGCGAAGTCACCTGGCGCGTAGTCAGACGCCCCCTGCGTTGCCCCAAGAACATGGCGATGAGCATGAGGCAGGCAATCTGCGCCAGGAACGACTTGGTCGCCGCGACGGAAATCTCGACGTTGGCCTTCACGTACAGCGAGCCGTCGGATTCACGGGTGATGCGGCTGCCCATGCAGTTGGTGATCGCATAGACGCGCGCGCCCTTGGAACGCGCCAGGCGCACGGCGGCCAGCGTGTCGGCTGTTTCGCCCGACTGCGATATGGCGATGACGAGCGTGGAGGAAGTGATGATGGGGTTGCGGTACCGGAACTCGCTTGCCACCTCCACCGTGGTGGGGATGCGCGCCCAGCGCTCGATAAGCTCGCGGGCGACAAGGCCCGCATGGTAGCTCGTGCCGCAGCCGATGATGTAGACGTTGTCGATGGCCATGACGTCTTCGTAATCGAGGTCGAGCTCGTCAAGGAGCACGCGGCCGTTTTTCACGGCGCCGGCGATGGTGTCACGCACCACGCGCGGCTGCTCATAGATTTCCTTGAGCATGAAATCGGGAAAGCCCGCACGCTCGGCGTTTTGGACATCCCATTCAATGTGCGTGGTCTCGGGCTCTATGGACGCACCTTGGGCATCGAAATAGGAGATGCCGTCAGCGGAGAGCAGCGCGAACTCCCCGTCTTCCAGAAAGACCACGTCGCGCGTGTAGTTCAGCAAGACGACGACGTCGCTTGCCACAAGCGCGGCACCCGTCTCGCCGCCCGCATGCCCCACGACGATGGGGCTGTCTTTGCGCGTGACGACGATTTCGTCAGGGTGATCGGCATGGACGGCGGCCAAACCGTACGCGCCTTGCAAGCACGCGACGGTCTTGCGCAGCGCTTCGACCATGTCACCCGCATAGAATTTCTCCAGCAGGTGGGCGACGACTTCCGTGTCCGTCTCGCTTTTGAAGACGTGGCCTTCTGCCTGCAACTCGTCGCGCAGCTGCACGAAGTTTTCGATGATGCCGTTGTGCACGACCGCGATCTTGCCCGTGCAGTCCCGGTGAGGATGCGCGTTGGTCTCGCTCGGCTCGCCATGCGTCGCCCAGCGCGTGTGCCCAATGCCGCACGTGCCCGGCAGCTCGTGTTCCACAACCGCCTGCGCAAGGCTTTCCACCTTGCCGGAACGACGGACGACGTCTATGCTGCCCGCGTGGTTGGGAATGGCGATACCCGCAGAGTCATAGCCGCGGTATTCCAGCCGCCGCAGCCCTTCGATGAGAACGTCCTTGGCGGGCTCGTGGCCCACGTAACCGACGATTCCACACATATATGCATCAACCTTTCGATAAGGTGCACGTTCAAGCCACAGGATTCTAGCAGACGGATACGGACGTTGTATGGAGACAACGCGTGGCGTGACAGAGGGTCACGTTCTCATGCCAGTGCGCGTAAGTGCTCCCACGTCAGGTCGCGGTGCCGCTCGATGCTCTCGACAGCCGCCGCATCCAGATGCTTGAAACGACGTTGGCTTTTCAGGTAATGCTCGACGCTGGAAAACGCGCCGCCGCGCGCGAGCGGGTCGCGGTTGATGACGTACGCACCGTCCTCGTATTCCGCGAGGTACCACAAACCGCAATCCACAGCCTCACGGGCAAGCTCGACGGTCGTGTCGACACCGCAGCCCCACCCCGTCGGGCAGGGGGCGAGCACGTGTATGAACTTCATGCCCTCGATGTGACTGGCTTTCTCCACTTTCGTCGCGAAGTCGTTCAGATAGCCCACCGACGCCGTCGCCGCATACGCAGGGCCCATGGCCGCGACGATGGCAAACAGGTTTTTCTTCTGAGTGAGCGTCGCGTTGCTGTTTTGGTCCACGGGCGTGGTGGTCGTGCTCGCACCGAACGGCGTGAGCGAGCTCTTCTGGATGCCCGTGTTCATGTACGCTTCGTTGTCATAGCAGATGTAGAGCATGTCGTCGCCACGGTCGATGGCGCCCGACAGCGCCTGGATGCCGATGTCGGCCGTGCCGCCGTCACCGGCAAAGCCCACGACGGTGAAATCCTTCTCGCCCTTGCGCTTCAGCCCGGCCACAACACCGCTCATGAGCGATGCCGTACCCGCGAACGTGGATATCATGGCGTTGTCTTTAAAAGCGAGCTGGGGAAAGTTGAACCCGACCGCCGACATGCACCCGGCGGGCAGCACGGAAACGGCACGGTTGCCCAACACCTTGAGCGCGATGCGCACGGCCAGCGAACCGCCGCAGCCCGCGCAGGCCTTGTGCCCGAAAAACGGCTCGTCGTCGCTTATGAGCTTGAGCGCATTGGTCATCGCTGCACCCCCAACCCCAGAAAGTTCACCGTCTGCCCGCCCTGGCGCAAGACGTTGAAGACGTGGCGGATATCGCCCGCCGTGATATCGCGGCCACCCAGGCCGCCGATGAAATCGTAGGTGGGCACCTGCAAGCCGGCCGTGTAAAACGCAGAGTTCACGTTCGTGAAGACCGTTCCCTCATAACCGAACGAGACGTCTTTTTCCAGAACGGCCACGCCCGCTGCCCCCGCAAGAGCGCGCGCGAGCTGCGCCGCCGGAAACGGGCGCATGTAGCGTATGCGCACACACCCCACGCGTCTGCCCGCCTCGCGCAACTCGTCGACAACGTCGCAGACAAGCCCGGCAACCGTCCCCAACGTCACGACGACGTATTCCGCATCCTCGCAGCGGTATGCCTCCAACGGACCGGTATACGTGCGCCCGAACGTGCGCTCGAACGATTTCTCAACTTCCGGCAACACGTCGAACACGCGCAACATGTGCTCGTGCTCGCGCAGCTTGAAGATGTCGTTGGTGTCAGGGCCTGCCGAAAACCCGATGCTTTTCGGGTGTTCGAAGTCGAAGCGGTTCTCCGTTTCATACGGTGGCAGAAACGCATCGGCTTGCTCTTGCGCGGGCACGTCGACCATCTCGTAGGTATGCGTCAGCGCGAACCCGTCCAAACACACCATGAACGGCGTGGTAACAGCAGGGTCTTCTGCAATGCGAAACGCCATGAGCGACAGGTCGAGCGCCTCTTGCGCGTCGCGCGCATACGCCTGAATCCAGCCGTGGTCGAGCAGCGCAAGCGAATCACGTTGGTCGCCGTAGATGTTCCAGGGAAGCGCCGTGGCACGGTTCGCGTTCATCATGACCACGGGAAAGCCGCCGCCGCTCACATAGGTGAGCAGCTCGGCCATGTAGAGCAGCCCCTGGGAAGACGTCGCCGTGAACGCGCGACAACCCGTGGCGCTGGCGCCTAGCGCTGCCGAAAGCGCGGAGTGCTCGGATTCCACATGCAGAAACGTCGCGTCGAGACTCCCGTCGGCCACCATGGAGGAAAGCGCCTCCACGACGACGGTCTGCGGTGTAATCGGGTAGGCGCTGATGACATCCGGGCGGGCAAGGCGCACGCCTTCTGCCACCGCCTCGTCACCCGAAAGAAACTTCTCACTCATGAGGTTCAGCCTCCATGCGCAGGGCACCGAAACGGCACATTTTCACGCAGATACCACAGCCCTTGCAAAACTCATAGTCAACAGCCACCTTGGTACGCGGCTTCGCAGGTTGCTTCGCGGGCGCCTCGCCCGCAGCTGTCTTCTCGATACTCTCTTCGAGCTTCTCTTGGCCGGGCAGTTCCTTGACGATGGCGCCGTCCGGGCAATACAGGTAACACTGCAAACACCCCGTGCAAGCATCCGCATCGACGACGGGGCGTCTGTTGCGCCAGCCGCCGTTGCCCCCGACCAGATACCCCGCCTCGAACGTGGGCAGCTCGGGACAATCGGCAAGCCCGAAGCTTTTCTTCTCGCGAATGGTGGGCCGTTCCATGTCACACCCCGCCTTCACTGACCGTGAAACGCAGCGCGCCATCGAGCAGCTCGTCTTTTTCCGCAAACGCGCGTTGCACAAGTTCGATGTTCTTTTCCTGTATGCGTGCAGGCAACGTCTGCCGTATGCCCTCGACAACGGCGTCAGCCAAGACCAGCCCCGTGTGCGCGCAAAGCAGCGCGAGCAGGGCCGTGTTCACGATGGGACGCCCCAGCACCTGCGCCGAAAACGCCTCGATGCGCTCGTTCACGCACAGAAACGCCCCGCCGGGTTTGAGCACGGCAAGGTCGAGGTCACCCGCGAGCGTCTCGTCAAGGCAGATGATGTAATCGGGCTCTTCAATCACGCTGCGGTCATTGATGTGGCGCGTCGAAAGGCGTGTATACGCATGCACGGGAGCGCCGCGCCGCTCGGGGCCAAACGACGGAAACGCAAGCGCATGGCGGCCAGCACCGCTGAACGCGTAAGAGGCGCCCAGCAGCTTTGCCGCCGAAAACGCGCCTTGCCCGCCACGTCCGTACCACATGATGTCAATTGAGGTATTCATAGTGATTTCCAGCATAGTGATTCCGCTTCGATTGGGGTAGGGATAATCGGCTTGCGGAGGCCCCAGCACATCGCGACGGTTGCCCGGCAGCGTGCTGGCGCCGGTGCGTTGGCCATTTAGACGCGCTCTGGCAGGGAGCTTCTGCCATAACGTGCACAAGCGGGCGTCAAGCGCCCCTCGGCGCCCGTTTTCGCACGATATGGCACACCTTCATTGCCATAACGCGCCCAAGCTGCCAGTGGGCAGCCCCCGACGGCTATTTTCGCATGATATGGCAAGCCCTCATTGCCACACCGCGTTCAAACGGACGCTGTCGTTACCGTCACGGCAGCTCGCGCACGTTCTGGCACGACTGCCGTTAGGGACCCGCCGCCCCTTATGAAACGCAAACGCCCCGCGAGCTCGCTGAGCTGCGGGGCGTCTCTTGTTAGCTGATGCCGTGATGTTTACTCGGCGTCCGGAATGACGTGCACCTTGCGCTTGTCGCCGCGAGTGTACTTGACCGTGCCGGGAACCAGCGCGAACAGCGTGTCGTCCTTGCCGCGCTTGACGTTCTCACCGGGGTGGAAGTGCGTGCCACGCTGACGGACCAGAATCTCGCCCGCGTTCACGGTCTGGCCGGCAAAACGCTTGCAGCCGAGCCTTTGCGCGTGGGAATCGCGACCGTTACGGCTGGAACCGAGGCCTTTCTTGTGTGCCATAAGTCTTCAGCCTCCTTCTCTACAGAGATTTCTCGATGGTTTCGATGATGTCAGCCTTGCGAGCGCCCGACTGAATCTTGATGTCGTGATCCTTGGCGAAGTCCTTGAGCTGAGCGACCGTCATCTTGGCGAAGTCCGGCGTCTCGGCAGCGGCCTCAACAGGAGCCTCGGCCTTCGGGGCCTCAGCCTTGGGAGCTTCCGCCTTGGGGGCCTCCTCGACCTTCGGAGCAGCAGCGCGCGGCTTGGGAGCCTCTGCCGTCTCGCCGTTCACGTTCGTGATGCAGACCTTGGTGAGCTGCTGACGATGGCCCTTGGTGCGCTTGTAACCCTTGCGCTTCTTGAACTTGAAGACGATTTGCTTGTCGCCCTTGTGCTGCTCGAGAATCTGAGCGGTGACCTTGGTGTTGGCGAGCTCGGCCGCATCGGTGACGATCTGCTTGCCGTCGTTGAGGAAGATCACGGGCAGGTCGACGGTATCGCCAGCCTCGCCTGCGAGCTTCTCCACGTCGAAGATGTCGCCCGGCTTCACGGTGTACTGCTTGCCACCGGTTTTAACGATTGCGTACATTCATTTGCCTTTCAGTCCATACACGCGCACCTGATGCCGCAGGCACGCAACATATACACGGGTCTTCATGCACGAGTGCACAGAGACGAACAGATAGTTTACAAGAGGGTTCCACCAAGTTCAAGAGGCAATTTGGCCGCGCCGCACGCGCATCCACAGCGCACGCTCCTCGCTTGTCTGCGCATACATTTCGCTCTCCTGCGCCGTCTTCTCGCCCGCGCTTCGCTCTTCCGCGCCGCCCTATCACCCGTGCGCTTCACAGATTGAGGATTCTGTACAGTTCAGAGGCTGATTTTCATACTCCAACTGTACAAAGTCCTCAATCTACGAACGAGAGCCGCCACGCGAACCGTATTCCTACTGACGCAAGGAGACCCGCGAGCTCTCTCAAACCCGCAGGCCTCCTAAACTACGCGCGCTGCGCTACACGCCTAGCGCAGCTGCTTGCGTCCGCGACGCGCCAAAGCGCCAGCTGCAAGTGCGATAGCAGCCACAGCCGCGACGCCGCCCAGCAGGTACGGCGCAGCATCGCCGGTGCTGGTAGCGTCGGTCTCGCCAGCCTCATCGTCCCGCCCATTACCGTTATCAGCGGGCCGCTTGCCGTCATCGCCGCCAAACGCGGGAATGACGACATCGGCAGCGGAAAGCTCTTTAGCCATGGCTTCATCGGCAAACATCTTGCCGCAAACCTCGCACTGCCAATACTCGATGTTGCCATCCTCATCTGCCGTCGCGCTCTTCGCGGGCACATACACCAGCTGATGATCGGTCATGGGGACAGTCATCTCTTCGAGCGTCGTCGGCGCGGTCATGGCCTCATCGGCGAACAGCTCACCACAAATCGCGCACTTCCAGTACGCCTCGTTGCCAGCCTGAGTGCAGGTCGCCTCCTTTGCGGGCACTGCCACAGCCTCATGCTCGTGCACGCCATATGTGCCATCCGGGTTCTTGTTGAGCCCAGAGCCCTCGACAATCCAGGACTCGTCAGGTGCGTTTTCGAACGTGCCGGCGGAGATCTGGATGTTGGGGGCGTCCGTGGAAGCCGTGCTTGCCTGAATCTTGTCGAACGTACCAGCGCCTTCAATGGTCAGCGCCGCCTTGTTCTCGTCCGTGGAGTCGTAGAGGATGGTGCCGTCGATAGAGCCTGTGAACGTCTCGTCGAAGGTCACCGACACGCCCTCCTCGTAGGCACCAGCCCAGTAGTACACATCGAATGCCGTGGCGTTCGGGTCGTTCACGATGTTCGTGTCGCCCGCAAACACAACGTTGCCGGCATTGAAGCTCAGAGGCAGATCATTGCCGCCGGCCTGATTGGTCGCATCGAAGGTCATGTTCTCGAAGGTCACGTCCGCGTAGCTCTGGACGATGCGCTTGATCTCCGTATTGCCCTCGGCAATGTTGACCGTGCCGTTCTTGAACACGATCGTCGAGTCCTTCAACAGCTGGAAACCATTGGTCTCGGTACCCGTCGACCCTGCACCTGGGCCGCCAAGCGTGTAAGTGTGGTTGGCGAAGTCGATGGTGAAGTTCTTGCCGCTGGGAACGGAGATGCCCGCCGCATCGGGAACGTTCGCGAGCAGCGTGATGGTCTCACCGTCACCGACCGCGTCGATGGCATCGGCAAGCGAGGTGAAGGTCTTGTCGCCAATCTGCGCGACGGGCTCGAGCTCGGTCACGCCGTACGTGCCGTCCTCGTTCTTCGCAAGCTCGTAGCCTTCGGCAACGTACGTTTCGGCGCTGTCGTCATCGAAGGTGCCACCCGTCACCTCGACCGTCGCGGGGGTCTCCTCGCCGCGGTCGTCGGCAAACAGCATCTGCACGGCCTTGCCCTGCGCGCTCGTAAGCGTGCCGCTCTCGATGTTCACCTGCACAACACGGTCGGTGTAGTTGCCATCGACGTAGATGGCGTCACCCGTCTCGGCAATACCGCTCTGCCCGCCCTCGGACGGCGTCTCGGCCACACCGGAAGCGTTGATGACCGTAGTGCCCGTGATGTTGACGGTGCCACCCTTGACACCGATGCCCGTGCCAGCATTGATCGTCGTGTTATTGACGGTCAGCGTGCCGCTTTTCGGCGGGAAGTAGATGCCCATGACGTCGTTCGGGACGGTGAGCGTGCAGCCGTCGAGCGTGACGCTGTTGTTCGTGTTGTTGCCATGCACGATGATGCCCGCGTTGCCGCTGTCCGTCATAGACAGCTTGACCCCGCTAAGCGTGACGCTCACATTGTCTGCCGTAAACGCGTCACCGACGATGCCGACGATAGCGACATTCGGGTCAGTGGATGCGGAGACAATCGAGCCGTTCTTGATGGTGACGTTCGCACCGCGCTCGGGGAAGCTGACGGCGCAGGCCGCATCGCTCGTGAGCGCGCAGCCGTTCAGGTCGACCGTCGCCTCGACGGCGCCGAACACGAGCTGGGAATTCGTATCCTTCAAGAGCACCAGCGTATCGCCATCCTTGAGCTGGGATGCAGCCGTGGAGGCCAGCTGGAAGAAGCTTTCCGTGCCGTCGGCAGAAACGACCTTCGCAACCGCGTTTTCAGCCGCCAGCTCTTGGACAACCCACGCGCCGTCCTGCTGGACGCACGTCATGCCCGCAGGCAAGGCGGACGTGATGTCGTTCTCGAAATGACTCGCCACCGTGGAACCGGTGGGAATCTGTCCCGTCACGTTCTTGACCGTGCCGCCATAGAAATTGACCGTCGCGCCGGCAAGCTCGACATTGACGGTGCCGTTGACGACCGGGGTGTCGTACACACCTTCCTTGCCAATGGCGAGCGAAGGCGTTGCCCCCGTAATGCTGTTGGCAACGGAGACGTTACCGGTCAGCGTGCCGCCCGTGATGACGGTAGTGCCGAACTGCGCGTTCACCGCATTGGTCTTGGCCGTGAGCGTGCCGCCCGTCATCTTGAAAGACGCAGTTGCCGTGTTCACGACAACCGCAGTTGCGCCCGTGGTTTCAATTGACCCGCTTTCGAGCGTCAAGGCCCCCTTGCCATCTGCCCTGAGGAAGGAGCTCTTTGTGCTTTCAATCGTGCCGCCCGTACCAGAATCGCAAATGACCAGCTCACCACGGGCGTAGATGCTCCCGGTCATGGTCAGGGTATGGCCTGCAAGGTCGAGTACGACGTTCTGCCCCGCCTTCATCATCAGGTTCCCCGACGAGGTATCGTCCGTGAGCACAATCGTCGTCTGCACTCCATCAGTGGGCACCGCCGCAAACGCCGCGGAAAGCGTCTCGTACGGTGTGCCGTCGATTTCCGCAACGCTCGTAGCGCGCGGTGCAACCGGCGCCGCCGGCGATTGCACGCTCATCGGAGCCGCCTTCAGCTGCTGCGAGGTAACCTGTGTCGGCGTATTCTTCTGAGCGGCACCAGGCTGCTGTTCATCGCCTGGCTCTTCGCTGTCAGCCGTCTCCTCGACAGCCTCATCTTCGACCGACTCTTCGCCGGCGGTCGCGTCGTCAGGCTGCTGGCCGCCGTCCGGCTGCTCGCCCGCCCCGAGAATGGTTGTGCTCTCCTCAGCGGGCAGAATCTCGTCTCCTGCCCACGCGCCGATGGGCACGCACATCGCCAGCGCCAGCACAACGGCCATGACGACTGCCGCGCCCTTCTTCCCTTTCGGTGCCCTCATCGCATTCGCCTTCCTTATATCAGGGCAACCGGCAACGTCAATCCAGCGCCCGCTTAAAGACATACACGTCGAGAATACCCTCCCCCGCATGAATGTGTCAAAGGCAAAGACGATGAAAATATGCATCATTTCTTACATCGCGGGCACATGAGCAGGCTCCCTCTCCTCCGCACACCACGTTCGCCTGCACACCTGCGTCCCCAGCCGCCTGCACACCTCCCGCCTCGGGACATCCCACAGATTGAGGGTTCTGTACAGTTTAGAGGCCGATTTTCGTGCTCCAACTGTACAGAGTTCTCAATCTATGATTTCGGGACACAAAACCCCGCCGGAGGAGTATCCTGCAGTCGCCGGTCATCGCCGCACTTGCACGGCTCAGCGACGAGGAGGTGCCCTTTGAAACTGCACGCGGACAATATCGTCATCTTGCTTCTCAACGATGCGGAGGCGCGTCAGCGCTGCGTGTTCGCGCACGCGCCGAACATACGCCGCATGCTGCGTACGCGCTTTGACAAGGGGCTACTCGTGATGCCGTTCGAGGGAATCTTCGCACGGCCTTCGTACTGGAATGCGCTCTCGAAGCCCGAGCAGAGCCTGCATATCCTGCGTACACTCAACGCGAATCACCCCAATTGGGTATTCAGCCATTTCTCGGCAGCTCAAGCCTATGGGCTCTACGTTGGCTTTCACCTGTACAGCCCCATTCACCTGCGCGCCGATTACCATGCCCGTTCGGCGCGTTTCGAACGTCATTTCATTCCTTCGGAAGACTATGAGATAGTGAGCGGCCTGAAAGTGACGTCGCTCCTTCAGACCCTGTTCGACTGCGCCCGCAGCGCGCGTTTCGACGATGCCTTGGCAATTGCCGACTCAGGACTTGCCACATCCGACCTTTCGAAAGACGAGCTCATAGAATATACAAAGCGCACCTGGCACGGACACAAGGGCATACGGAAAGCTCTCGAGGTATTCTCCCACGCAGACCCGCGCAGCGAAAGCGGTGGGGAATCGCTTGCCCGTGCCCTGATGATCAGGTGTGGTTTCGAGCTGCCCGACCTGCAGATCGAGATTCAGGACCCGCTTTCTCCGAGCAGGACATACCGCGTCGACTTCCTATGGGAACTGCAAGATGGAAGACGCGTGGCGGGTGAATTTGACGGCAACCTGAAATACACGGATGCCCAGTTCATGAACGGGCACACCGCCGAAGAGATCCTCATCGAAGAACGCGAACGCGAGATGCTCCTCAATGCAGCGGGACTCTCCGTTCTGCGCATCAAGTACAAGCACCTGAAGAGCCCGGACTTCTTCGCTCGCCTGCTCAATCAGTTCGGAATCCCCCGCACGAACACACCGCTCATCCCCCGCTGACGCCGAACCTCGTGCGCTTCCCTCGCGCGCACATCAGAGGGCGCTCCCGCACGTGCACAGCGCATCGCTCACGCCGCCCTCCCTTGCCCGCGCACTCCATAGATTGAGGACTTTGTACAGTTGGAACGCGAAAATCGGCCCCTGAACTGTACAGAACCCTCAATCTGTGAACGGGGAGAGAAGCGAAGCTGCCTGGGACATGTTCGTAGCGGTGCTGCTTGTGCGAGCATGTGCGTGGCGGCGAACCGCTGCTACTCCCCCGCGAGCCG
>CASDTD010000277.1 GCA_949283445.1 uncultured Coriobacteriia bacterium
CGCCGTCATGGAGAACCCCGACATCTCCGTGGACGAGATCATGCAGATCATGCCCGGTCCCGATTTCCCAACCGGCGCCACCATCATGGGGCGCAAGGGCATCCGCGACGCCTACGAGACGGGTCGTGGCTCGATCACCATCCGCTGCAAGGCGCACGTGGAGAAGGTCTCCTCCGGCCGCAACCGCATCGTGGTCACCGAGATTCCCTACCAAGTGAACAAGACGAAGCTCATCGAGAAGATCGCCGAGCTGGTGCGCAAGAAGGAGATCACGGAAATCTCCGGCCTCAACGACGAGTCCGACCGCAAGGGCATGCGCATCGTCATCGACCTCAAGCGTGGGGAAGAACCACAGGTCGTCTTGAACAAGCTGTACAAGCACACGCAGCTGCAGACGGGCTTCGGCATCATCAACCTGGCGCTGGTGGGCGGCGTGCCGCATGTGCTTTCCCTGAAGGAGATTCTCAACAACTACATCGCGCACCAGATGGACGTCATCACGCGGCGTACGCGCTACGAGCTGCGCAAAGCCGAAGAGCGCGCCCATATCCTCGAGGGCTACATCATCGCGCTGGATAACATCGACGAGGTCATTCAGATCATTCGTCATTCGCGCGACGACAACGAGGCGCGCGCCAAGTTGATGGAGCGTTTCGGCCTCTCGGAGGCGCAGACCAACGCCATCCTCGAGATGCGCCTGCGTCGTCTGACCGGTTTGGAGCGCGAGAAGATCGAGACCGAGCTGGCCGAGCTGCGCGAGAAGATCGCCTACTACAAGCGCGTCCTTTCCGATGACAACCTGGTGAAGGAAATCATCAAAGAGGAAATGCTCGAGATCAAGAAGAAGTTCGGCGACAAGCGCCGTACCGACATCGCCGACGAGGCGCGTGACCTCGACATCGAGGACATGATCGCCGACGAGGACATGGTCGTCACCATCACGCGCGCGGGTTATGTCAAGCGTCTGCCTGTGGCGACGTATCGTCAGCAAAAGCGCGGCGGCAAGGGCATGAGTGGCGTGAAGCTCAAGGAAAACGACTTCGTCGAGCAGCTCTTCGTGGCATCGACGCACGATTACATGATGTTCTTCACGAACAAGGGCAAGGTCTACCGCCTGAAGGTGCATCAGCTTCCGCTGGGCAGCCGCCAGGCACGCGGCACGGCCATCGTCAACCTGCTGCCGCTGGAAAACGGCGAGCGCGTGGCCACGGTCATCAGCACGCGTGATTTCCCCGATGACGAGTTCTTGTTGTTCGCCACCAGCCACGGCATGATCAAGAAGACGGCGTTTTCCGCGTACAAGAACGTGCGTTCCTCCGGGCTCATCGCCATCAATCTCAAGGACAACGACGAGCTCATCGCCGTGCGTCGCGTCAAGCCGGGCATGCAGGTTATGATGGTGACCAGCGCCGGCAAGGCCATCAAATGGGACGAATCCGAAGCCCGCTCCATGGGACGTGACACGTCCGGCGTCAAGGGCATCACCGTCGACACGGCTGCCGGTGTGCGCGTGCTGGGTATGGAGATTGCCCCCGAGGGCAGCGATCTGTTCGTCATCACCGAACGCGGCTACGGCAAGCGCACCAAGGTCGAGGAATACCCGACGCAACACCGCGGCGGCCAGGGCGTTTCCACCATCAAGCTGACCGACAAGAAGGGGCAGCTCGCCGCCATGAAGGTGTGCAACGAGAAACACGAGATGATGATCGTCTCCGAGGAAGGCGTCATGATCCGCGTGAAGGCGAGCGACATCTCCGAGCTTGGCCGCGCCACGCAGGGCGTCAAGGTCATGAACGTGGAGGACGAAGACCGCGTCGTCGCTATCGCGCGCATCGCCGGCGGCAACAAGAAGAAGGAGAAGAAGGACATCATCGAGGGGCAGGAGTCGCTGCTCACCGAAGAAATTTCCGGGCCGATGCATTCCTCTTCTGCTGACGAAGAAGAGTACGATGACGATGCAATCGACACCACCGATTAAACGTCGACTGCATACAAGTTCGTGTGAAACCCGCCTGGTTCGAACCGGGCGGGTTTTCATTTGATGTCATCCGCAAGCCGATACTTGTTGTCATTTCCTACAGCATATAGCCCATATCCTCATGCATATTGACGGATTTCTCGTATCATATGAACCACTAGGGGGCAGTTCTTGTAAGTGTAGGTTCAATCAGGGGAGGAACCATGACAAGGACACTGTTTAGGAAATGGGTTGGCCTCTTTACCGCGCTACTCGCCGTGGTCGCGCTGCTCGCCCTTGCGGGGTGCAGCTCGGGCGGTGGCAACGCCGAGGACCAATCCGCACAGCCCGCGCAATCCACACTCAAGATTCTCTATGAAGAGGATGAGGGGCTGATCAACAACTATTCGCTTATCGCCGTCAATCCCGATGCGCCGTTCGCCGACGCCGATGGCAACGCCGTTTCCGACGTTTCCATCAACACCGAAGGCGCCAAGGCGCTTATCGACTGGATACTCGGTCCGGGCATCGACCTCATCTCCGAGTACGGTGTCGAGGAATACGGTGAGAACCTCTTCTACATCGACGAGAACGCCCCGCGTTTCGAGGGCGAGGTTCCCAAGGCAACCGACGAGACGAAAACCATCCGCATGTCCACCACGACATCGGTCAACGATTCCGGCTTGCTCGAATACCTGCTCCCGAAGTTCGAGGAAGAGTACGGATATGACGTCGAGGTCTATTCCGCGGGTACGGGTAATGCCATCGCCAACGCCGAGATGGGTAATGCCGACTTGATTCTCGTCCACTCCAAGAGCCAGGAAGAAGAGTTCATCGACAAGGGATTCGGCTACACGGTCAAGGGATATGACAGCCCGCGTTTGACGTTCATGTACAACTACTTCGTCATCTGCGGCCCTGAAGACGACCCGGCCGGTGTGGCTAAGGCCGCGTCCGCTTCCGATGCTTTCAAGGCCATCGCCGACGGCAAGTACAAGTTCATCTCCCGCGGCGACGAGTCCGGCACGCACACCAAGGAAATTTCGCTGTGGCCTGAAGAGCTGGGTATCACCACCGACGAGGCCAGCGTTGCCGATTACACGGACTGGTATGTGTATTCCAACGCAGGTATGGGTGCTTGTCTGACCATGGCTGCCGAAGAGGGTGCCTACATCCTCTCCGACAAGGCGACGTTCTTGGCCTTCCAGGCCAACGGCGGCCAGGCGTAACGCACGGGGGAGCTCGCTTTTATGTTGAGTGCCATCTCACAGGCAATCGACCTCATGCTGTCGGGTGATCCGATTCTGTTGCAGATTATTGTGGTCACCCTGCAGATGAGCGTGGCGAGCTCCCTTATTGCTCTTTGTCTGGGGGTCCCTTTCGGTGTGTTTCTTGCTACGCGCAAGTCGAAGCTGAAGACGATCCCCATCGTGTTGAACAGAACGATGATGGGACTGCCCCCTGTTGTCTGTGGTCTGTTCTGCTATCTGATGTTTTGCGGCGTCGGGCCCTTGCGAGGGCTTGAGCTCCTCTACACCGTCCCCGGCATGGTCGTGGCGCAGGTGCTGCTCATCACGCCCGTCGTTGCCGGCAACATGGAAGCATTCGTGAACAATATTGCCGAGCCCATACGGGAAACGGCCTGCGGTTTGGGGCTTTCCCCGTTGCGCAGCATGTGGATGGTCATGTCCGAATGTCGCTATCAGGTCATCACGGTGTACTTGCTTGCGTTCGGGCGCGCTATTGCCGAGGTGGGAGCGGTGACCATGGTCGGCGGCGCCATCGCCCACAAGACCAACGTCATGACCACGGCCATCATGATGTACACCAACCGTGGAGACTTCACGTTGGGCATCGCCCTTGGCATCATCCTGCTTTCCATGTTCCTGGTGCTCAACGTCGCTGTGGGCCTGTTCCAGATGAAGGTCAGCAAGTGATACTCACGGGAATGCAGAAGTCGTACGATGGCAAGCTGGTTTTGGATATCGAGCGGCACGAATTTGCTCCTAACGGCATTCACGCGGTTATCGGTGCGAACGGCTGCGGCAAGTCAACGCTCGCGAAAATACTTTCCGGCGTTATCAAGCCTGATAAAGGGGATGTCGATTTCTGCGGCGCGAACGTAGGGTTCATGCCACAGCGGTGTTATGCGTTCTACGGCAGTCTGTTACATAACGTCATGATGGGTGCCCGGCGCGACGTCGAGAAAGCCACGTCTCTGGAGCGTGCGCACCAGCTCATGGGGACGTTGGGGCTTACGGCCCTGGAGAGCAAATCTGCCAAGCGTCTTTCGGGAGGAGAGACCGCGCGCATGGCGCTTGCCCGCGTGCTCATGGGCGCGTACGGATATCTCATCTTGGACGAGCCGACAGCGGCGCTCGATGTCAAGTCGACGCTGGCTGCCGAGCGGCTCATTGCGGAATACCGTGAAGAACATGCAGCTGGTGTCATTCTCATCACTCATTCCATCAAACAGGTGCGCCGTATAGCGGATACCGTCACGTTCATGGAAGATGGGAAAATAGTCGAAACCGGCCCCGCTCACATGGTGTTGGGGAACACGAGCACACGGCAGCTCCAGACGTTCCTTGACTTCGCTTGATGCAGTTTCCGTTCGCAGGGCAAATGCAACCATAAGCAAGTGTCCTGTTCCAATCATCACAGAAAATCCGTATACTACCGGTAAAGCGTTTTAGCAAACGTGACACCGAGAACTTTTAAAAATTGTCTTTGCAAAGTAAGAATTTTGTGGCAATATACGTTCTTGCGTGTTTAGGGGCCTTTAGCTCAGTTGGCTAGAGCGCACGACTGATAATCGTGAGGTCAGAAGTTCGAATCTTCTAAGGCCCACCATCTTAGGAATAAACGCCCCGGAGTGGGCCGAGTCGCCTCCGGGGCGTTTATTAATTAAGAATCAAACCAGCATATATGGGGGTATAGCTCAGCTGGGAGAGCGTCGGCTTTGCAAGCCGGATGTCAGGGGTTCGAGCCCCCTTACCTCCACCAGAAATTCCAGAGGCTTCCGACAGCGGAAGCCTTTCTTGTTTTCATCGGTCGCTGAGGGCGA
>CASDTD010000278.1 GCA_949283445.1 uncultured Coriobacteriia bacterium
CCGACCTCGCCGGCAATGTGACCGAATACACGCACAAGTCGCTCGCCTCTGTCATCGGTTTTCCCTTGCTCATCGAAGCGTTCATGATCCTGTGCTTTTTGCTCGCCCACTGGATGACCCTGCGTTCGAAACGTCCCGTCGACCTTGCCTCGCCGGCCACCTCTGCGTTCGCATACGGCCTGTTCGTCCGAGCGCAGAGCATGTTTCTGCTGGTCGTGGGCATCATCCTGAGCGGCGGTATCGGGCTTTTGTTTCTGCTGTCGTCAGCTGGCGTAATCGGCCTTGCACAAGCCGGCATCATCATCGTGCTGCTCTGCATTCCGCTGATCGTAGGCGCAATCGCGCTGGCAGCCGTCTATGGGCAAAACGGCTCGCGCGTGTTCAGGCGAATGCAAAATGCAAACATGCTGGCTGCAGACGATGACGAGCGCTGGAAACTCGGCGTGTTTTACGTCAATCGAAACGACGCGAGCCTTATCGTTCCCAAGCGTTTCGGCATTGGCTGGACAGTGAACTTCGCCCGCCCTGCTGCCTGGGGGCTCATCGGCGGGCTTACCTTGCTTACCGTGACGCTTATTATCGCCGTGTCACTGCTGGTGTGAGCACCTACCTCATAGTGCGTCGGTATCGAGCCATACCGTGAACGGCCCGTCGTTCACAAGCGCCACCTCCATCAGCGCGCCGAACGACCCCGTCTCCACACGGGCGACGTCCGCTTTCGCCAGACTGATGAAGTACTCGTAGAGGCGCCGCCCCTCCTCGGGCGCGGCAGCCTCGGTAAACGAAGGGCGGTTGCCTTTCTTGCAGTTGGCATACAGTGTGAACTGGCTCACCACCAGCACACTGCCGTCCACATCAGCAAGGCCCAAGTTCGTCTTACCGTTTTCGTCCTCGAATATGCGCATCTTGGAAATCTTGCGCCACAGTTTCTCGGCCTGTGCTTCTGCATCATCTTGGCCCACACCTAAAAGCACGAGAAACCCTTTGCCAATAGCGCCGATGACCTCATCGTCCACCGTGACGCGTGCCTCACTCACCCTCTGAATCAACGCGCGCATACATACCTCCTTCGCCTTCGCCAGAAGTATACGCATGCCCAGCAAGCCGAAACGAACAATCTGCGGTTTCGCGACTATTCGGGGTGGATTTAAGCGCGTTTCTGCAGATAATTCGTTTGGGAAAACAGGCGGACGCCCCACAGGAGGCCTCATGTTCAGAAACATGCGCAGAGCGAAGCAGGAACTCACGTCAGATGAATGCTGGGAGATTCTGAGACATGGGGAATACGGTATCTTGGCCGTGCAGGGCGACGGAGGTTACCCCTATTCCGTACCGCTGAACTACGTCGCATACGACGGGAAGCTCTACTTCCACAGCGCGAGGGCAGGGCACAAGCTCGACGCGCTCTCCCACAGCGACAAAGTCAGCTTCTGCGTCGTCGACAAAAGCGACCTTGTCCCCGAGAAGTTCACGACGTACTTCAGAAGCGTCATCGTGTTCGGCAAGATGTACGTCGTCGAAGAGCATGCGGAAGCCGAAGCGGCTCTTGTCGCGCTGACGAAGACGCTGGCACCATCCGAAAGCGCTGCGAGCATGCGCGCGGAACTCGACAGCTGCTGGCTGCGCGACACCGTCACCATGCTCGTCCTCGAGCCCGAACGCGTCTCCGGCAAGCAGGCCATCGAACTCGTCGGCACCCCCGACGCCTGACGACCAGCACCCAAAACGTTACGAGCGCGAACAGACCCGCAAACGTAGCCGCGCCATCCCGCCTGCCAAAAACAAGAAAGTTGGAGAGCAGTTTGCCTTGAGCTTTGCTCTCCAACTTTCATTCGCTTGGCGTTTTGCCAATCTGAAGTGAGTTGGAGAGCAAATTGACGCCTTACGTGCTCTCCAACTCGCGTTTTTCTGGCGTGGGGCCTGACCGCACGGGGTCTGAGCGCCCGACAGGTGTCGTCCCGCGCTGCCGGCTACGCCTTCGGCATGGGGGCAGCAGGCGTATCGAACGCGCCGGCGCAGTGCGGACAACGCGTCGCGCCTTCCTTGACCTCCTCCAGGCAGTACGGACAAGTCGGAGGGAGCATCTCGACCTCGACCACTTCGCCGTCTTTGCCCGTCACCTTGCTCACGAAACCCTTGGAAAGGTTGCTGCCGAGGTTTTGCGCCTTGTTGAACGCCTTCACGACGGCGAACACGACAATCGCCGTGATGAGGAACTGAATGACGGCGCTGATGAAGCCGCTGAAGTTGAACGTGATCTCAGTGCCCGGCACGGTGAACTGCAAGTTGGGAATGCCTTCCGCAGTCGTGCCCGTGACGAAGTTGACAAGCGGCTGCACGACATCGCCAGTAAGCGACGTGACGATGGCGGTGAACGCGCCGCCGACAACAACGCCGACGGCCATGTCCATCACGTTGCCACGGTTAATGAAATCTTTGAATTCGGAAACGAGGCTCATGTTTTTCTCTCCTATACCGATATCTCCCCTCACGGGGACTTGCATGTTTGAAATTGCCGCACGGTATAGTAACGGGCAAACACGAGCGTGCAAGACTCAAGGCGGGCTCATCGCCGAACCTCAAGCAAAAAATGAACCAGCAAACGCGCAATGCCCGTCGAGCACAGCGGCGCGCACTGTGAACTCGACAGGGCATCCATCACCTGAAACAGCAGTGCCTTAATGCGCGTTATCCTGCAGAAACTGCTCGACGAAGGCCATGTTCTGCTCCAGCAGCGCTCCTAAGGCCCGTCGCGATTCGGGCAATAACCCCTCTGCGGGAAACGCGCAGACGATATCGATGTTGACACGCGCGTCGCACACCGCGCCGAGCCTGTCCTGCACGCCCACCATGCGCTGTGCCTGCTCGGCAGCGTCCGCACCCAGAATCTCCCCGAAGTTTTCCGCGACGTAACGCACGCGCTTCGCGTCCTTGCGCAGGTCGTGCACAGCCTGCGCATCCGAGAAATCGACCGTCGCAAGCCCCTCTTCGACAGCGCCGGCAAGTTCGTCGAAACGGCGCAGCGCATCTTCGGGCGCGACGCCGTAGCGTTTCACAGCGCCTTTCCAGGGCAGACGGCGCACGCCTTCGCGCACCCGACCAAACGCTCGGGCAGCTTCTTTACCGCACATGAACGCGACGACCCGGTCACGCTCGCGCGTTCGCGCATCGGCAATGGCCCTTTGCAGCTCTTCAGCCGGCAACGCAAGCTGCGCGACCTGCTCGAGCAGAACATCGTATTCGCGCAGACGCGACGTTTCGCCGACGATGAAGCGCAAATCCCGCTGCAGGCTCTTAGAGGGTTTCTTGCGCAGAAACGGCGCGGCGAACGCAAGCAAGCTGCGCAAGGTGCGGATGGACACCCGCAGCTTATGCAGGGTCTCGACATCGTCTGCATCTTTCAGAAACGCAGCCAGGCGCTCTTCTACCACCTTGGCGCGTGTGCGAATGGTCTCCTCGATGACGAGCGCCGTCTTCCAGCGCTGCGAACGTGGCCCCTGCACAAACCACAGGAGCTTTCCCTCGCTCTGAGAACCCTCGCCTGGCATCCCCAGCAGGCGCACCGCGGCGACAGCGCCCGTGGCAAGCCCGACGTGCGCATCTGTCAGGTGCGCGAGCACATCTTCGACAAACGGGTTGTGCCCGACGGCAATCACAACTGTCGCGTCCGCCTCGGAAAGCTCCCGGAGAAACGCGCCTTCGTCTTGCGTCAGCAGACTCTCATGTTCAACGATGGGAATGTCACGCCCGAAAGCCCGCGCGGCCTCGTCTGCTGTCTCTTTCGTGCGCACAGCGGGGCTCGTCCAGATCTCCATGCCCGCATGCGCATCGTGCGCGTCGCGCACATGCAAAACGCGCATCGAGTCTTCCAGAAGACGCGCCGCCTTCGGGAGCCACGCACGCAGCGCCTGCACGCCCGCCTTCGTGAGCGCACGCTCGACATCGGGGATATCCAGTTTGCGCGATTGCGCTTTACCATGTCGGACGAGAACCAGAATCTTCGCGGTCATGCCAACCCCCTTCGGGTCGCAGCGGCCGATAGTTGCTCCTGGTGTAGCATCATTCTAACGGGAACGTGCATGCAACGCACTCAGTCCGAGAAAAAGTTCGCGGGCACATGCGAACGCCTCACTCGATACGCACGCAAGATGCCCGAAAAGAATCGTCTCACGCGAGACTCACTTGCCGTCCCCTTTAAAACGCCGACAGATAGATGGCCTTCACGTCGTCACGGTCGAGCTTCTTGAAACCTCCGAACGGCAGCCCCTTCGCCGCCTCGACGATGCTCACGAGCGCATCGACATCCGCGGGCGCAAAGCCCAACTCGCCCATCGTCGTGGGCATGCCCTGTCGCGCGAAGAAATCCTGCAGCTCGTCGATTGTGCCCTCGACGGCAGCCGCGATAGACGCATCACACTCATCGACCGGCTCGGTGCCGAACACCTCGAGCCCGAAATCGAGAAAACGTTGCGGGTCTTCGCGCCACACGTAACGCATCCACGCGGGCATGATCACCGCGAGCCCCGCACCGTGCGTGACCTGCGGATTGAGCGCCGACATCGCATGCTCCAGCGCATGGCTCTCCCACCCGCCCGCACGGCTTTGCGGGTTCAGCGAACGTCCGCACCCCGCGAGGTCGTTGTGAGCGAGCGTGCCCGCCCACATGATGTTCGCACGCGCATCGTAATCTTCCGGCGCGCCGGTCAGAGTTTCCGCCGCGCTGATAATGGCGCGCACGAGCCCGCAGGCGATGTTGTCGGTCACCGGCACCGCGCCCACACCGGAGAAATAGCGCTCGCAGATGTGCGCGACCATGTCGGTGACGCCCGCCGCCGTCTGGTACGCGGGCAACGTGAACGTGAGCTCCGGGTCCATGAGAGCGACTTTCGGGCGAAACGAATCGGAGTTCACGCCTGTCTTCATGTTCTGCTCGTCATTGCTGATGACGCAGG
>CASDTD010000279.1 GCA_949283445.1 uncultured Coriobacteriia bacterium
CGAGCTGCAGAACATGGGCATTGCCACCAACATCATCATCGCCGATTACCAGGTCATCACCGACCGCGACACCACTGAGCACATTCAGGACAACGTCTACAATATGGTCATCGACTACCTGGCCTGCGGCATCGACCCGGAAAAGACCATGGTCTTCACTCATTCGGCCGTGCCCGAGCTCAATCAGCTCATGCTGCCGTTCCTTTCGCTGGTGAGCGAGTCCGAGCTCGAGCGTAACCCGACGGTCAAGGCCGAGCAGGAGGCGTCCGGCCATGCGCTCACGGGTCTGCTTCTGACCTATCCGGTGCATCAGGCCTGCGACATCCTCTTCTGCAAGGGCAACGTCGTGCCCGTCGGCAAAGACCAGCTGCCGCACATCGAGATAACCCGCACCATCGCCCGCCGCTTCAACGAGCGCTACGCCAGGGTGTTCCCCGAGCCCGAGGGCGTGCTCTCCGACGCCATCGAGGTGCCCGGTTTGGACGGGCGCAAGATGTCCAAGAGCTACCGCAACGGCATCTCGCTTTCCATGACTGCCGAGGAAACCGTTAAGCTCATCAAGAAGTCCCCGACGGATTCCGACCGCAACATCACCTACGACCCGGACAACCGCCCGGGCGTCTCTGCGCTGCTCACGACCGCAGCTCTGTGTTCGGGGCGCACGGAAACCGACATCGCTGCAGAGATTGGCAACGGTGGCGGCGGAGCGCTCAAGGCGTTCGTTACCGAGGCTGTCAACGGCTATCTTGCCCCCATCCGTGCACGCCGCGAGGAGCTCGCCGCGGACATGGACTACATCAAGGACGTCCTGCACGAGGGCAACGCGAAGGCGCGCCAGATTGCCGCATCCACGCTCGACGAAGTGCGCGAGGCCATGGGCATGGTGTACTAGAAACCCGCTCCGCAACCTGCTTGACATCTTCACTTGCTAGATTGGGCCCGTCGGAATTCTCCGGCGGGCCGTTTTCCGCGCGATTACGAGAAGGCGATACCCATTTCCCTGCATCCCAAACATTACGAACGCGTCATCACGGCGTGCTGCTTTCTGTTCCTGTTCGTGAACATCGGACTGCCCAGCACGTCGTTTTCCGTGTACCAGCCTTACCTGGTCTCTCTGCCAGCGGTGGGGGATACGGGCGGCTCGCTCATCCTGTCGGCCCGCACGCTCACGTCCTTTGCTGCGATGTTTCTGGTGGGCGCCTACCTGAACCGGCTCGACGTGCGTGCCGGCGCGGCCGTGGGGTGCTTTCTCACGGGTGCGGGCTTCATCGTCTACAGCTTCGCCGCCAGCCTTCCCGTGTTCCTGTTCGCTGCGGTGCTCACGGGCTTGGGCTACGGTCTGGGCGGCATGGTGGGCATGACGCTGCTCATGAACCGCTGGTACAAGAGCCGCGTGGCCACTTCCATCGGCATCGCCACGGTCGGCAGCGGCGTTGCCTCCATCGTGATGCCAATCGTCATCCTGCCCATTATCCATGCGCTGTCGTTGCAGATGGCGTTTCGCTTCGAGGCGGCAATCGCTATCGTGTTCGGCATCGTCGTCTTCGTCTTTCTGCGCAACCATCCAGACGATATCGGAGCCGAGCCGTTTCATTCCCCGGAAGACCCCGAGCACAAGCCGGGCTCGAAGGCTCATGACGTCGATTTGGACATGCTGACGCCGCTGCCCGCGCATATGAGGACGCTGCTTTTGGCGGCGATGGTCATCACGGGCGCGTTCTGCTTGGGCGGCATGAGCTATCTGTCTGTCAATCTCACCTCTGTCGGGTTCGACGCGGTGTTCGCTGGCACGATGGTCTCGGTCGCCGGCGCCGCGCTCACTGTCTCGAAGTTTACGGCGGGCGAGGTCATCGACCATGCCGGCCCGCGCAAGGGCACGTTCATGCTGTTCTCGGTGCTCATCGTGGGAACGGTGCTGTGCTGTCTGCCTTTCTTGCACAACTATGCGCTTTCGGCCGTGGGCACGGCGCTCTACGGATTCGGCACGTCCATCGGCTCGGTGGGCATATCGCTGTGGGCGCTCGAGCTGTCTGACACTAAGCACCGCACGCGCACGGTCAGGAACTACCAGATCTGCTATTCGTTGGGCGGCTTCCTGTTCAACCTATTCCCTGGCGTGCTCATGGAGGCGACCGGCTCTTACGCGGTGATCTACGTCATCTTGCTGGTGTGCGGCGTACTTGCCGCGGCCATTATCCTGCATGCGTACCGCCGCTATCGTCCCGAGATGGGGTAGGGGCAGACGCGGCTCCGGTTTCTTGCAGCTGACATGTGGTTTTCGTCTGAGCGTGCCAGAAAAACGTGAGTTGGAGAGCACAACAGGTGCGAACCTGCTCTCCAACTCAACTGAAAATGGCAAATTGCCAAACGAAAGCGAGTTGGAGAGCAAAACGTGGACCAGATTGCTCTCCAACTCGTTGTTTCTTGGCAAGGAGGGCACAGGGCTGTACGAGGGGGTACGCAGGGCACAAGGAGGGCGCGAGCGCGCAGCGTGCGAAACTCCCAACATGACAGAATCGTAAGCCTGACGTAAGCCGAATCGATGGCAGCGTCCGCGTCTGTAGCCGACAATCGAGACTGTACTCGATGCTGGCTCCCGGGAAAGGCGGACGCATGCTGTATCTCAAACTCGCGCTCGGCAACG
>CASDTD010000280.1 GCA_949283445.1 uncultured Coriobacteriia bacterium
CGAGGAAGACAACTTCTGGGTGGCAGGCCCCACCGGTCCGTGCGGCCCGTGCTCGGAAATGTACTACGACCAAGGCCCTGAGGTGGGTTGCGGCAGCCCCGATTGCAAGCCCGGCTGCGATTGCGACCGTTTCCTGGAGTATTGGAACCTCGTGTTCACGCAGTTCGACCGCCAGGAAGACGGCACGATGGTGCCGCTTGCCAAGAAGAACATCGACACCGGCATGGGCCTGGAGCGTGTGGCGGGCATCCAGCAGGGCGTCACGTCGAACTTCGACACCGACGTGCTGCGCAAGCTCGTCGGCGTGGGCGAGAAGCTGACCGGCAAGACCTACGGCACCGATGATGCAGTTGACCTTTCCCTGCGCATCATGGCTGACCATTCACGTGCCATCGTGTTCATGATCGGCGACGGCATCCTGCCTTCCAACGAGGGACGTGGTTATGTCCTGCGCCGTCTGCTGCGCCGCGCCGTACGCCATGGGCGCCTGCAGGGCATCGAGGGGCCGTTTCTGGCCAACTTCCTCGACGCGATTGTCGAGGAGATGGGGCATCACTACCCGGAAATCGTGGAGAACAAGTCCCTCATCGAGAAAGTGCTGCTCACGGAAGAGGAGCGCTTCAACCGCACCATCGACCACGGCGAGAAGTTCTTGGCAGGCGCGCTCGAGGGCCTGTCCGCGGGCGACGTGCTCGACGGCGTGACGGCCTTCACCCTGCACGACACTTACGGCTTCCCCTTCGAGCTCACGGCCGAAATCTGCAACGAGAGCGGCATCGGCGTGGACAAGGAGGGCTTCGACGCCGAAATGAAGCTGCAGCGCGAACGTGCCCGCGCAGCGCGCAACGACGAGGCCTGGACCGGCTTCGGCGACGTGTACACGCATATCTTGGACACGCACGGCCCATCGGAATTCGTTGGTCACAAATTCGACGAATGCGACGCGAGCATCGTCGATATCATCGTTGACGGCAAGATCGTCGACGAGGCAAACGAGGGCGACGAGGTCACGCTCATCTTGGACAAGACGCCGTTCTACGGTGAGATGGGCGGCCAGGTCGGCGACACGGGCGTCATCACGAGTGAACAGGCCCGCGTCGAGATAAGCGACACCGCGCGTCCCGAGGAAGGGCTGCCCGCGCACACGGGCGTCGTCGCCTCGGGCACCATCCGCAAGGGCGATGCCGTGCATGCCGCCATCGACACGCGCCGCCGCGCGCTCATCAGGCGCAACCACACGGCTACGCACATCCTGCAGCGTGCGCTTTCCATCGTGCTGGGCGACCACGTCAAGCAGGCGGGCTCGCTCGTCGCGCCCGACCGCCTGCGCTTCGACTTCACGCATTTCGAGCCGCTGACGCGCGAACAGATCGCGGAAATCGAGCGTATCTGCAACGAGGTCATCATGGCAGACGACGCCGTACTCGCCTATGAGACTTCGCTTTCCGCCGCGCGCGAAGCCGGCGTCTTGGCTCTGTTCGGCGAAAAGTACGGCGAGTTCGTGCGCGTCATCGAAGTGGGCGGCTTTTCCAAGGAGCTGTGCGGTGGCACGCATGTGGGCCGCACGTCGGAAATCGGTCTGCTGAAGATTGTGGGCGAAAGCTCGATTGGCTCCAACACGCGCCGCGTCGAGGCCGTCACGAGCGTGGAAGCACTCGCGTATCTCAACGGCATGGAAGACGAGCTGCGCCGCGCCGCGCAGGCCCTGAACGTGAACGTAGCCGAAGTCGCGGAACGCACGGCGAAGGTGAAAGAGCAGCTGGACGAGTACGAGGCCGCGGCCAAGCGCGCCAAGAAGGCGGCTGCCGAAGGCAGTGTCGCCGGCCTTGTCGAGCAGGCCATCGACCTGGGCGGCTACAAGCTCGTCGTCGCCGATTTGGGGCAGGGCAGCGTCGATGCGCTGCGTTCTGCCTGGGATGTCGTGAAGAAGCACGCGCAGGGCGCGCCGTTTGCAGCGGTCTGCTTTGCGGTCAACGCCGACAAGGGCACGCCGCTCATGCTCGCGGCCGGCAACGACGCCGCCGTCGCGGCCGGCTTCAACGCCAACGACGTCATCAAGCAGGTCGCTCCCGTTCTGGGCGGCGGCGGTGGCGGCAAGCCGAACATGGCGCAGGCCGGCGGCAAGGACGCGGCCAAGATTCCCGAGGCCGTCGCCAAAGCCAAAGAGGTGCTGGGCGCGTAACGGCGCACGTGCAACGCAAGGCAGCTTCATGAGAGTGATCGCCCTCGACATAGGGGACAAACGCGTCGGCATCGCGGCGGGCGACACGTCCACGCGCGTCGCCGTGCCCGTCAAGGTCTTGCCGACGGGCGAGGTCATGGGCAACGCCCGCACCTGGCGCATGGTGCTCGAAGATCAGGAGCCCGAGCTCATCGTGTCCGGGCTTCCCAAATCGCTTTCCGGCACCTCGGGGCAGCAGGCGGACAAAGTGCTCGCGATGGCGCAACGCATCGCGAGCGCGGCTGGCCTGCCGCTCGAGTTTTCCGACGAACGCCTGAGCAGTTCCGAGGCAAAGCACATCCTGCGCGAGCAGGGGCTTTCCGAACGCGAGATGCGCGGCAAGGTGGACAGCGTCGCCGCGTCGCTGTTCTTGGAGACCTGGTTCGACCGACATGGTTCGCACGACACGCACGGGGATTGAAAGGGAGATACGCGCGTATGGCAACAGGGAGACATTCGGCAGGCCGGCACTCGATGCCGCCGCAGCAGGCTTCGGGCAGGTCGTCCAAGGCGCCGGTGGGGATCGTCGTCGCCATCGTCGTCGTGGTGCTCGTCATCGTCGGCTCCATCATCGGCCTCAAGGCCT
>CASDTD010000281.1 GCA_949283445.1 uncultured Coriobacteriia bacterium
TAACGCGACCCCTCGCAATCGGGACATGGTATGTCGACATCGGGCAAAAACTGGACGTCCAGCGACACCTGTCCCGTACCGTCGCAGGTAGGGCAACGCAAGGAACCCGTGTTGTAGGAAAACGCGCCCATCTTCAGCCCACGTTCCTTGGCAGCTGGAAGCGCGGCATACGCACGGCGCAAGTCGTCCAACACACCTGAATACGTCGCGACCGTGGAGCGCACATTGGCGCCGATGGGGCTTGCATCTATGAGATTGACGCGGCGCAAGCCCTCCAGGCTCACCGACCGCACGTGCTGGGGCAGCTTTCCGCCGGCAATCGACGCCGAAAACGCCGGCACGAGGCTTTCGAGCACCATCGTGGTCTTGCCCGAACCGGACACGCCCGTTACCGCCGTCAGCCGCCCGCGCGGAATCTCGACGGCAAGCGGCTTCACGGTATGGATCTCGTCCGTGTGCATGGCCAAAATACCGAGGTCGAACAGCTCGTCTGCTTTCGCACGCGTCCGAACACGCACCCTGCGCTCGCCTGAAAGAAACGCGCCTGTACGCGATGCGGGATTACTTTCGACCTCCTCGACGCTGCCCTGCGCGACAATCGTGCCGCCGTTTTCTCCCGAACCCGGCCCTATCTCGATGAGATGATCCGCATGCCGCAGCACGCGCACGTCGTGGTCGACCACCACGACGGAATTCCCGTCGACGACCAAGTCGTCCATGACGCCCAACAATCCTTCGACGTTGGAAGGGTGCAAACCGATGGACGGCTCGTCGAGCACGTAGAGCACGCCCGTCGTGCGGTTGCGCACGGCGCGGGCAAGCTGCACGCGCTGACGCTCACCCGTAGACAACGTCGAGCTGGCACGGTCGAGCGAGAGATACCCCACGCCCAGCTGTTGCAGGCGCTGGATGGGCTCGGCCATGTCATCGACGATCGTCTGCGCCATCGGGCGCACGGAGTCGGGCAGCAGGTCCGGAACACCCGGCACCCATTCGGCCAGCTCCTCTAAGGTAAACGCCGTCGCCTGCGCAAGGTTCATGCCGTCAATCTGCGGGTCGCGCGCCCGTGCGGACAAACGCGTGCCACCACATTGCGGGCAGACATCCTCGCGCAGGAAGCGCGCCACACGCGCGAGCCCCTTCTCGTCTTTGACTTTGGCTAGCGCGTTTTCCACGGTATAGACCGCGTTGTAATAGGTGAAGTCGAGCTCGGCGAAGTTCTCGCCCTTCTTCGCCTTGTACAGGATGTGCTTCTTTTCGGCGGGACCGTGAAACACGATGTCGCGTTCTTCAGGTGTGAGCTCGCGAAACGGCACGTCGGTGCGCACGCCCATCTCCCCGCACACCTGTTTCATGAGGTCCCACATGAGCGTGCCCCACGGCAGCACCGCGCCCTCGTCGATGGAAAGCGACTCGTCGGGCACCAGCGAGGCTTCGTCGACACGCCGCACGATGCCCGTGCCTCCGCAGGTCTCGCAGGCACCACCGCTGTTGAAAGCCAGCTCCTCGGCACCCTGGCCGAAGAATTCCGCCCCGCATTCCGGACAGGTAAACGGCTGCTCCAACGCGACGTTCATGCCCGGCGGCACACGATGGCCGTTCGGGCAGGTGTAGCTGCCCACGCGCGAGAACAGCAGGCGCAGGTGGTTCAGCAGTTCGGTGGA
The DNA here is from genome assembly GCA_949283445.1 of uncultured Coriobacteriia bacterium. The sequence goes on from CASDTD010000281.1 coordinate 1,665, forward strand.
TGTGCCGAAGGTCGAGTGGACGCTGGGAATACCGGGGCGCTGACGCAGCGCGAGCGCTGCAGGCACATGTCGCACTTCGTCGACAGCCGCACGGCCGCTTTGCGCGATGCGCCGACGCGTATACGTGGAAAGCGCGTCCAAGTAACGACGCGAGCCTTCTGCGTACAAAGTGCCCAGTGCCAGCGAGCTTTTGCCCGAACCGGACACGCCGGCGATGCCGACCAAACATCCCAGGGGAATATCGACGTCGATGTTCTTCAAATTATGCACGCGCGCGCCGCGAACCTCGATATGGTCGGGCGCGACTACGCGCTGTCTCATGTTCGCCATAGCCCCTTCTTCACCATCTTGCGCGTCATGCCGTCACGACAAGTATCGCACATGAAGGCGGCCCACCGGAATCAGTTCCCAGCGGGCCGCGACACCGTTACCGGCGCTATACGAAGTAAGTGCTAGTCATCAACGCCGAGCGTGTACTCAAGACGGTCGGCCGCCTGGTCGAGACGCTCGTCGAGCGCGTCGATGGCATGCTCGATGGCAAGATAATCCTCACGGGAAAGCTCACCGGAACGTGCGGCGGCTTCCCGCTCGTCCTCGTAGGCGTCCATATCGCGCTCGAGCTCGTCCAGCTTCTGCTCCATGTCCAGGTACGTATCGTAGTTCTTGGAGCGATCGCTCGACTTCTTCACGTTCGCGCACTCGTCCTCGAGCTCCGCGACGCGCTTCTCGAAACCGGAAATCTTGGAATTCACGTTCGAAGATTCGCTCTTCTTCGTGTCTTGTTTGGCGGAATCTTGACCCGCAGCGCCCTCGTCCGGATTTGCCTGTTGCTGGTCGAGCTGCTCTTGCAGTTCCTCGACCTGGTCTTCAAGTTCGGCAACGCGATCGTCTTCGGGCGCAGAGGCCTGCTGACACCCTACGAGGCCGAACGAGAACGCCGCCAGAGCGGCGGCCACAACAGCCATGACCAGCATATGCAAACGGGGGCGGATGAGCTTCCTTCTCATGTCGTGCTCCTTTCGCAGAGGTGCTGCCTGATGCGGTCAGTATAGCGCAGATCGGATACGTACGTTCGCGTCTGTCTGTCTCTCCATACAAAAGGCGCGTTTTGTCTGTCTAACGAACAACCGTGCCCCGGCGCATCGCGCGTCTGAAAACGTCGCGCAACCCTCAGCTGCCGCAAAGCTCCTGCACGATATTCTCGTCAATCACGTGAATGCCCGCATCCCTGAACATGCGCGCCGCCACGCCCCAGCCCTCCACAAGCATGCCCGTGAACGTGCCATCGTAGATAAGGCCGTTGCCGCAGGAGGGGCTTTTCGACTTCAGAATGGCAAGCTCGCAACCTGCCTCTTGTGCCCGTTCGAGCGCCCTGCGCGCGCCTTTCACGAACGCTTCCGTGTGGTCGACGCCATCCGAATCCACGACACGCAGTTTCTCTTCAGCAGCGACGATTTCGTTCGGGGAGCGTGGAATGCGCAACCCCGCACCCGATTCGGGGCAGACACGCACGAGCTCGTGGCGGCTTGCCAATGCCTTCACGGCCTCGCAGGGGCGAGCCTGCCCATCGAACCTGCAGGGCACGCCCAAAAGGCACGCACTCACCGCGATCTTCACGCCTGTCCCTCTTTCCGCCCGTGCAGCAGCGCCGCGATTTCCTTTTGCACACTGTTCTCGACGTTCGTTCCGATGGTCCGCGTGCTGATCTGCTTGATGGCAGAACGGCCATTTCCCATCGCGCAACTGACCCCCACGCGGCGCAGCAGCTCGTAATCGTTCATGGAATCGCCGAAAGCCATGACCTCGTCAAAGCCGATGCCATGCGCGTCGAGCACCTGTTCCATGCCCGTTGCCTTGCTCACGCCGCGCTGCATGACGTCGATCCAGCGCACGCCAGAGGGCGCGAAGACGAACTCGTCGCCCAGCTCGCGCGTGAGCGCGTAGGCCATGTCCATGACGGCATCATCGCAGTACACCGAAACCTTCACGATGCCGATTTCCGGTGCGGGGATGTCGTCTACACGGACGGGAAGCGGCAGGTTCTTGTCACTTTCTGGCTCGAAATGGTGTTCCTCGTCCAGAAGGAAGCTGCGCGTGTCGTCGAACGCCGCCAGATGCAGGGTATCGAACATATCGACGACGCGCTTGAGACGGCGCAGCGCCGCATGCGAGAAACGCTCGATGTCCACGAGAGTGCCCTTGACCATCACCTGCGCGCCGTTGGAAGCAACGA
>CASDTD010000282.1 GCA_949283445.1 uncultured Coriobacteriia bacterium
GACGGCTCCCACGGCGACGAGCCGGGCTGGATGTACTTCGACGATACGACGGGCGCGGTCCAGTACGGCTGGAAGGACCTTCCCGGCAAGCGCGTGTACTACGACACGACCACAGGCCGCATGGTTTACGGTTGGCGAACCATCGATGGCACGTCTTACTACTTCGATCCCGCTACCGGCGCTCTCCAGCAGCAGACGCAGCCCGAGCAGCCAAGCGAGCCTGCGGTGGAAACCGTCTACGTCACGCCGTCGGGCAAGAAGTTCCATCGCGCCTCGTGCCCGTCAACCTCAGGCCACAGCGTGCGCGCCATGTCGCGCGACGCCGCTATCGCGGCAGGATACGAACCCTGCAAGAACTGCAGGCCGTAACATCTCCCGATACGCTCCGACGCGATCTTCAGACGCGGGCCCCGATGCTATATGGCATCGGGGCCCGCGCTTTTCTCATCCGCCAACAGACGGTCGCTGCACACAAGTATTATGCGGCGCGGTCGACCTCTTCGGTCGCATCGGCCTTCGTCTCGGCAAGCCACTCATGGTATGCGCGCGGCGACCAGCCGTTCAGCCTCCAGCTGGGCAGCACGCTCTCAAGGTCGACGAGCAACCTGATGAGCTCTCCGGAATCGTACGTGTGGGAGAATAGACCGTGCTGCCAGGCAATCTGCAGCATATAGAACGGATTGGGCGAATCATGCCTGCCGTATACGAGCGCATCCGCAATGTCATCAGCATATTCGTAATCGTCCTTATCGTTTGGCACATGCTCGTCCAGCCAGGAGATGACGGCGACCATCTCCGGCAAACTTCCCACCCAACGGGGAACTCCCAGACTCGCAAGTGCCGAATCGAACACCGGATGAGCAGGCACGATCCCCTGACTCCTATCGCTCAGCAACCTCCGAATCAGCCCGTCTCGTGCCGAGCGCTCCTTTGATTGGAATGAAGCGTAGTCCGACGTTGCCGGCTCCCCGTCTGCCCAAGCAACCCGGGCTCTATACGGGACCGCACGGCGATGCCAGTTGGCGCGACTTCTCGCAACGTCATCCGCGTAGGCATCCGTCAGGTGACGGTGGACGACAAAGCCGTCTTCAGATGGCGTATCATTCGGCCAGCAATAGTAATATCGTGCGCTACCGCACTCCCAATCACTACGCCCCAGGGGATGAGACCTCAGGCTTGTCACGACATCCTGCTTGCTCGGCTCGAACCCGTACAGCTCCTTGCAGCACCATATGACATCGTCTATAGAGGCAACCCCGCAAAACTCGCGAAGCACTTCTGCGGCAACGGGAACTTGCCACGTGCGATCGCGCAACGCTTGAATCTTTTCCATATCGACCGAGCGGGCGGCGCCCCATACCTCCTGGGGCATTATGGCATGATAGGCCCCCTTGCAGTGGAACACCCAGATGAGGGGCTCAAGCGATGCCAGGCCATCAATCCTTACGCCGTCGTCTTCGGTAAAGACGAACATGCCGTCAGGCTTCTCCATAAGGAGCTTGAAGCCCTCGAACTCGCTGTCCGTACTCGTTGTCAGCATCGCCTCGATCGCCTGCGGCAGCTTATCGATCTCCTGCAGCAGCCGCTCGACAACCTGCTGTTTGCGCAACGCGGACACACGGCGGACGCCCATGGCGCCGAGCAGGCGGACGATGGTGTCCTTGCTGACTTTCTGCAGACAACTCGCAAACGTGTTATCGGGCACGCAGCCAACGTTCCGCACACCAACCGGAGTAGGATGATATCCATATAACGACCGCTTCCTATTCCTATACGTTTCCGGCTCCGATGAACTGCGGTACCTATCATGATGCTCCATGATAGCCCGTTCGCGCTCCTCCCCGGTCAGACCGGCAAGAGCGCCGCGATGCACCCCCGGCGGCAAGCGCGTGCCGACACCGTTGGATGCCGATTGATGGCGTAGATGCGTTGGTTGGCAGCTCATGGTGCTCCTCCTTCTGATAGGCGCATGCCGGATGCACGCGCGTGCCATCAGAGGTACTCGACACCCTCCAGCGCAAAACCCGTGCTCCCTGACGAGCATCCGACAGGTTCCCGAACAGGAGCGGATAAACTTCCCGTCGGTGCACGTACGCGACGCGTCGAGACGATCAAGCTCGGCACAACGCAGGAAGCCGGGCACACAAATCCACATGGAAACCACCCAATCGAACGCTTTTGCATGGCAACGCCTCGGCCTTCTGCAGCCAGGAATATTCGTTGCACAGACAGTCCGCGAATGCGCCATACCGTATACTGCAGGCATCAGCGCAAAACCGGGAATGCTAAAGCGAGGCGGTACCGTGGCACCCAAAGGACCGAACGACTTCATGAACGAGGTAGATTTCGACCAGGCGGTCATCGAGATGCTCACGCTCGCGCTCATGCGCCTCACCTGCACGCACGAGAAGGATAAGGGCACCTCGCGCTACGTCGCATCGACAAGCTATGACGTCAGCACCATCGCGTCGCTCATCCAACAGGGCCTCGTCGAATGGAAAGGTGAGACCGGCAGGCTTGACCTCACCGCCGACGGCTTCTTCTTCGGCGACGTGATGGCGGCGCGCATCGGCATGACGCTGCTCGAATCCGTTCGGAACCCCCATGCCCCGGAGTACGCACATGGTGGAGAGGGTGAATCCCTGTCGCGCCCTGGATTCACGGTTGTGGATGGCGGGCACGACGCGAACCATCCGCAAGCGGAGCAACCGGCACGCCCGGCAGCGCCGAGCTCCTTCGACCCCTGTCCGCCCATCCGCATGGAAGACCGACCCCCGTTCGACCCCGCGGCGAATCGTCGCGAAAACGACGCCCGCGCGTTCCGTGTGCGCATCGAACTCGACCTCGAGGGGCTCCACCCCTGCTGGCGCGAAATCGAGATTCCCGCCACAGCCACGTTTCTCGATCTGCACGTGGTCATCCAGCGTATCTTCAACTGGTACGACGAGCACCTGTTCAGCTTCAAGACCACGGCGCGCGGCCAGAAGCTGCATATCGAGGAAGCGTGCTTTCTCGACCCCTCGCTCGAAGTCTTTGAGCCGGCAGACTACGCCGTCATCGAAGCAGCCGGCATCAGGCTGGGCGACGTCTTCCCGCGCACGCGCACCGCACGCTACGACTATGACTACGGCGACGGTTGGGAGCACAAGGTCAAGGTCGTCAAAACCATCTCCAACAGCAAGCTCGCCGTACCGCGGCTCGTCGACGGAGCGGGCGACGCGCCTCCCGAGGATGTAGGAGGCCCGGGCGGTTTCGAGAGATTCCTGCAGGTTGTCGCAAACCCCAAAGACCCGGACCATGAGAGCATGCTCGCATGGGCGGAGTCCCAGATGGCGTTTCCGTTCGATTTGGCGGCAAAACAGCGTGAACTTGCAGAGAGCTTCGATGCGGATCGGGAAAGATGGATG
>CASDTD010000283.1 GCA_949283445.1 uncultured Coriobacteriia bacterium
CGCAGGGAAAAGCCGCGCAGCTCTGCGCCGATGGCGATGGCGTCAGTGCGCTTGACGGAGTCGATGAGCAGCGGGACCGTCAGCGGCACCATGAGCGACACCTTCTTGAAGACGTTTCGCGTGTCGAACGAAACGCCGCGCGCCTTCTGCGCCTCCATGATCTGCCCCATCTCCTGCATGAACAGCGGGATGAAGCGGATGGCGGTCGTGGCGGCGAACGCGTACTTGTACGGCAGATGGCACTTGGAGACGAGCTCGTTGGAAAGCGCGTTGACCGGCGCGGCCATGAACGCCAAGCTTAAGGGGAGCACCATGCACACGACCTTGAGCACGACCAGCACACCGCTGGACAGACCGTCGGTCGTGACCAGCAGCGGGCCCACCTGCACAAGCACATCACCGCTGCGCACGAAGATGACCTGCAGCACGAGCACGATGAGCGCGAGCGAGCCCAGCCCCGCCGCGAGCTTCAGGCTTTGCTTGAGCACGCCGGCAAGCGCCGAGCACGCCAGCAACACGACGATGAGCCCGGCGATGAAGACGCTGTTCGTGCTCACCGCCGCGGCGATGCACACGACGAACGCGGCGGCGAACAGGGAAAGCGGGTTCAGCCGGTGAAAGAAGCTGTCGCCCGGAACATACGAGAAGACCTTGCCCATTACCGTTCCTCCTTAGCTGACACGATGGCGTTCGCCATCTCGTCGACACCGTAGATGCCCGCGAGCGCGGGGTGCGCGGGCGCGAGCTCGTGGGAAAGCGCGCAGATCTGCGGCGGGAGCAGCGATGCGGTTTCCAGCGCTGCGACGTCGTCGAACACCGCCGGCACCGGCGCGTCGGCGATGAGCGAGCCGCCCGCCATGACGAGCGCGCGCTGCGCGAAATCGAGCACGACCTCCATGTCGTGGCAGACCATGAGCACCGTGGTGCCCGCGCGGTTCATGTTCTTGATATGCGCCATCATCTCCATGCATTCGGCGTAATCGAAGCCTGTGGTCGGCTCGTCGAGCAGCAGCAGGTCGGGCTCGGCGGCGATCAGCCCCGCCAGCGCGACGGCCTGGCGCTGGCCTTTCGCGAGGTTGAACGGGTCGACGTCGCCGTCCAGATGCAGAAGCCCCAGCACCTCTTCGGTGCGCTGCTGCACGCGGGGGTCGTCTTTGCCGTACAGCGTCTCCAGTGTGAAAGCGACCTCCTCGCGCGTGGTGTTGCGGCAAATCTGCCGGTCGGGGTTCTGGAAGAGAAAGCCCACTTGACGGGCAAGCTCGCTCACGCGCGTCGTGGCCGTGTCCTTGCCGTCCACGCGCACCGCGCCCGTCGTGGGATGCAGCAGCCCATCGGCCAGGCGCAGAGAGGTGGACTTGCCCGTGCCGTTGGGCCCGAGCAGCGCCACGAACTCACCGCGCTCCACCGTGAAGCTCACGTGCTCCATAATCACGACGTCGCCGTACGCGAAGCTGACGTCCTCGAATTCCAGCATCGGCACGCTCATGCCAGCACCTCCTCGACGTCGCGCTTCGCCTCGGCGACCGTGCGCGCGATGCGCCCGGCGCCCACGCCGCGCTTGTTCAGCTTGTCGGTGAGCAGCGCCACGCGCGGGACGTTCACGCCCAGGCGTACCATCTCGTCGACGTGTGCGAGCACCTCGTCTGTCGTGCCTGCCAGCGCGATGTGCCCGTGCTCCATGACCACGAGCCGCTTCGCGTATTCGGCGAGCAGCATGACCTTTTGCTCGATGACGATGATGGTTACGCCCTGCTCGTTGAGCGCGCGGAACAACTCGAAAATCTGCCTGCTCGACTGGGGGTCGAGCTCTGCGGTCGGCTCGTCCAGCAGCACGGCCTGCGGGCGCAGCGCCAGCACCGCGGCAAGCGCCACCTTCTGCTTCTGCCCGCCGGAAAGCGTGGCGATTTCGCGGTGACGCAACTCGGAAATGCCCACGTCGGCAAGCGTGCTCGCGATGCGCTCCTCGATTTCCGCCGCCGGGACGCCGAAGTTCTCCAAGCCGTAGAGCAGCTCGTCTTCCACGAACGCCGCCACCATCTGTCCGTCGATATCCTGGCTCACCGTGCCCAGAATGCGGGCGATGTCGGTAATCTTGAGGTCGAACACGTCGGTGCCCTCGACCTTGACCGAACCGTAGTAGTCGCCCTTGTAGTAATGCGGGATGACGCCGTTGATGCAATGTCCCAGCGTGGA
>CASDTD010000284.1 GCA_949283445.1 uncultured Coriobacteriia bacterium
GCCGAAGAAGCGCTACGGATGGTTTTCCTGGTGGGCCTATATCGGCTGCATGATCTTGATGATGTTCTACACCACGGTCTGCGGCTGGATGCTCGCCTATATTCCCAAGCTGCTGTCCGGGCAGTTCAACGGCGCGAGCGTGGATGCGACCGCGCAGGTGTTCTCCGCCATGACGGGCAGCCCGGGCGAGATGATCTTCTGGATGGTGCTCACCGTCGTCATCGGCTTTGCCATCTGCATCGTCGGCCTGCAGAAGGGCGTCGAGCGCATCACGAAGGTCATGATGGCCGCCCTGTTCGTTATCATGATCTTGCTGTGCATCCGTTCCATGACGCTTCCCGGTTCGGGCGAGGGCATCGCGTTCTACCTGCTGCCCGACTTCGGCAACCTGTTCGCGGGCGACACGCTCGGCGAGCAGCTGGGCACCTTCGGCAACGCCGTCTACGCCGCCATGGGCCAGGCGTTCTTCTCGCTGTCTTTGGGCATCGCGGCCATGGAGATTTTCGGTTCGCGCGTCGGTCGCGAGCGCAGTCTCATGGGCGAGGCCATCAACGTCACCGCGCTCAACACCGTGGTCGCCATCTTGGCCGGCCTCATCATCTTCCCGGCCTGCTTCGCTTACGGCGTCGCGCCGGATTCTGGCCCGTCGCTCGTGTTCGTGACGCTGCCCATGGTCTTCGGGCAGATGCCCCTCGGCAACGTGTGGGGTGCGCTGTTCTTCCTGCTCATGGCCTTTGCCGCGCTTTCCACGGTCATCGCCGTGTTCGAGAACCTCGTCAGCTGGACCATGGACAAATGGGATATGTCGCGTAAGAAGGCCGTCGGCATCAACATCGTGCTCGTGCTCGTCTTGAGCCTGCCCTGCGCGCTCGGCTTCAACGTGCTTTCCGGCGTGCAGATTCCGGGAATCGGCGACATCCAGACTGTCGAGGACTTCATCGTCTCCAACAACATGCTGCCGCTAGGCTCGCTCATCTTCGTCATATACTGCACCACCAAGAAAGCGTGGGGCTGGGACAAGTTCGTGACCGAGGCCAATCAGGGCGAGGGCGTGAAGTTCCCGACGAAGTTCCGCCTGTGGTACAAGTACGGCATCCCCGTGCTCATCATCGTCATCTTCATCATGGGTTATGTGCCCAAGATCGCGGCGTGGGTGGCCATGGCGGTCGGGTAGAGCACCTGTCGCAGGTCATGTGCAAGCACACACTGTAAAGAAGCCGGCCCGTGTAACGCGAGCCGGCTTCTTTAGCAAACCCCGCAAGCAAAGGGGCCAACAGGGTTCTGTAAACGAAAACCTGTCAAGAATCAACGCGCATGCGCGCAGCAAAAGTTTCAGCAGCTCGCACGCGCGTGTTTTTTGCGCACTTGTGAGCCATTACGTCCCGGCGGGCAAACTTCAGCTCGCAGCAACGAAGATTCTTGACGGGTTCGAACGTCCGCCCTCGCAGCCGCGAAGGTTTTGCGCAGCTGCGAGGGCGATTCCGTAACGCTTCCTTGTCCAGCTATCCTCGCCCTTGCTCCTCTTCGATTTCCACCGCGTTCGCGCCGGCCACAATCTCGCGACGCACGGAGCTCTTCACATCCGGATTGGCTGCGACTTCCGCGTCGAGCTCGCGGTCAGTGCCCGACTTCGGCGTCGGCGCGTCAATGTCGAAGGGTACCGCCTTGGTAAACAGGCTCACTACCGGCACGATGATAATCGAGAGCAGCATGGCAAGCGCGCCCGCGTTGATGGGGGAGGCGATGAAGCCGATGAACATGTTGGACACGGTCAGCCCCACGCCGACGATGAAGCTCGCCCACACAGCGGCC
>CASDTD010000285.1 GCA_949283445.1 uncultured Coriobacteriia bacterium
GCCAAACCATCGCCCTCCAGGATGCCGCTGTAGGTACCGTTATAGCCAATGCGGTGGTCGGTCACGCGGTCCTGCGGCTGGTTGTACGTGCGAATCTTCTCGGAACGGTTGCCCCCGCCAATCTGGCTGCGGCGCTCGGCACCCATGGCGGCCTGCTGTTCCTGGAGCATCTTGTCGTACAGACGCGCGCGCAGCACCTGCATGGCCGCCTCGCGGTTCTGAATCTGCGACTTCTGGTCCTGCGACTGCACGACCAGCCCCGTGGGAATGTGCGTGATGCGCACGGCAGAGTCCGTCGTGTTGACGCACTGCCCGCCCGGGCCGCCGGCACGGTACACGTCGATGCGCAGGTCCTCCTGCTTGATGTCGACTTCCACATCGTCTGCCTCGGGCAGCACGGCAACCGTCGCCGTGGAGGTCTGGATGCGCCCCTGGCTTTCCGTCTTGGGAATGCGCTGCACACGGTGCACGCCCGACTCGAACTTCATGTTGCTGTAAACCTTGTCGCCCAGCACCTTGAACTCAATCTTGGAAAAGCCGCCCTGCTCGGAAGCGTTGGAGTCGATGACTTCGACCTTCCATTTCTTGCTTTCGGCGTAACGGGAGTACATCTTGAACAAGTCGCCCGCGAAAATAGCCGCCTCGTCGCCGCCAGCGGCAGAGCGAATCTCAACGATGATGTCCTTCTCGTCGTTGGGGTCTGCCGGCAGGAGCATGAACTTGATGTCTTCTTCGAGGGCGGGAATCTGCGTCTCGAGCTCGGCGACTTCCTCCTGCGCGAGCTCTTTGAGGTCCGGGTCGCTCTCGACCCTGATCTCCTCTTTGGCGGCGTCCAGCTGGTCGCACAGGGAAATGTACTTGCGTGCGGCTTCCGCGAGCTCGCCTTGACGGGCGTGCTCTTTGGCAAGGCGCGCGTACTCCTTCTGGTCGGCGAGCACCGCCGGGTCACCCAGCTTCGCCTCGAGCTCCTCGTAGGCCTCGATAATCTTCTTCAGTTTGTCGTACATGTTCGTATCTCCAGGTATGTCGAATAGTGTTCACTGCCATCTGCGAGCCAAGCAAGCGCCCGCCTCAACCGACAGGCAGCTACGGCTCTCGCTCATACACGGGCATAGCGTCTCCTAATTGAATTTGAACAGCTTCTGGGCAATATGGTACAGCGAGATGAGCGCTTTATCGCCCGCTTTGCCGGGAAGATGCGTGCCAATGCCCATGATGCTGTGGCGTATCGTCTTATAACTCGCCGGGTCATGCTCTTTCAGGTACGCCCAGATGTCGCTGCGCAGCTGCTCTTTGTCTTCGCGCTCCGAAAGCGTCGTGAACACCGTGCAGATGACCATCATCATGGTGAGGTAATTGGTCATGTACTTGCGCAGTTTGATGCTGGAAACGTCCTCTTCCAGGCAAAACGCGTCGATCATCGTGCGCGTGACGCGCAGCTGCTGGTCGATGCGGGAAATCATGACCGACTCGTTGACGCTTTGGTCTTCGCGCCCGATGAAGTACCGGTACATGTCCACGTCCAGGTAGTACATGCGCTTGCAAGTGGGCAGGGGCACGTAGACGAAGATGTTGTCCACGTAGAACGTATGACGGGGCAGGTCGAGCCCGCAGTCGCGCAGCACCTGCGTGCGATACACCACCGAGTGCATGAGAATGTACTTCGACACGCCGAAATGCCCGCATTCTTCCCAGCGGAACATCTTGCCCTGCGGCAGAATGCCCCGGTAGTGCATGACCTCCTGCGTGTTGTCCGCCGTATGCTCGTACACGTAGTTCACGAGCATGAGGTCCAGTGCTTCGTCTTTCAACTCCCGCAGTTTGGCGAGCATCTTGATATTGGCATCGTTGTCGAGCCAGTCGTCGCTGTCGACGACCTTGAAGTACGCGCCCGTCGCGTGCTCGAGCCCTTTCATGACCGCACCGCCATGACCGGCGTTTTCCTGGTGCACGGCCTTCACGATATCCGGGTAGCGGCTTTGCCAGTCCTGCGCCTTTTCGAGCGTGTTGTCCTTCGCGGAGCCATCGTCGACGATGACGATCTCGATGTCGTCTGCCCCGCAGGCAAGGATGGACTCGATGCAATGGTCCATGTACTCCGCAGAGTTGTAGCACGGTATTGCGTATGTTATGAGCTTCTCAGCCACGTGATATCCCTCGTAACGTCGTCGGTTTCAGCGCCCGAACATGATACGCCATGAACGGCGAACAGCCCAGTGGGGGCTGTCTTCGCGGGATGGTTTTCGGCACCCGATTGGTCAAGATTACGTGCCGGGACATTCTGCTCGCAATGCCCCGTGCCCCGTCACGCATTTTCGGCCGTTTTTGGCATCCGCAGGGGCAAAACAAAACGCTGGGGCATTCAGCATGCCCCAGCGCCGTGCCCGCGCATATGGTTTCGACCATCCGCCGCGCTTACAGAGCAGCCTTGCGCCCGATGGACTGCACGCAGGTGATGGCCACAGTGCCGATGATGTCTTCGGTGCTGCAGCCGCGCGACAGGTCGTTGACCGGCTTTGCCATGCCCTGCATAACCGGCCCGAAGGCGTCGGCCTTGGCCAGGCGCTGCACGAGCTTGTAGCCGATGTTGCCCGCGTCGATGTTCGGGAAGATGAGCACGTTAGCCTTGCCCGCGACGGGAGATTCCGGCGCCTTGAGCGAGCCGACCGCTTCGACGATGGCGGCATCTGCTTGCAGCTCGCCGTCGAGCTGCAGCTCGGGCGCCTTCTCCTGTGCGATCTTCGTTGCCTCGCGCACCTTGTCCGCGCTCTCGCCTTTGCCCGAGCCATAAGACGAATAGGAGAGCATGGCAACGCGCGGCGTGCCGCCGCAGAGCTTGGCATAGGTGTCGGCAGACGCGATGGCAATCTCGGAAA
>CASDTD010000286.1 GCA_949283445.1 uncultured Coriobacteriia bacterium
AGTTCGGCAAGCGCGTCAAGCAGACGGCGGAAAGCGCGAAAGAGGGGATCGAGGCCGGCGCACGTGAAAACGGCAAAGACCTCAAGCTCGAAGAAGTCGACAAAGACAGCATCATGGACAAGGTGACCGCGTTTCAAGACAAGCTCGACGAAAAGCTCACCGAAGCAGAACGCGAGGAAGAGCAGGCCGAGCGCGTCAAGGCAGCGGCACGCGAAGACGACAAGTAAGCGCAACGCTGCACCGCCTCGTCTGCGTCGCGTGCGACAGAGCAGCTGTAAGATCATATCGCGTGCGGCGGAATAGCCGCAGAATTGCATCGAGTGCGACGTTTTCGTCGCACTCGACGTCTTTAAGCCCGCAGGTTTGCCGCAAACGCGTGCAGGCAAACCGGCTTCACTCAATCATGCTCGTGACCGTGAGTATGCGCATGGCCATGGTCATGCGTGTGTGCATGCCCCTCCCCCGCCAGCGTCACGACAAGGTGACCATGCAAGACGCCCTTGGTCCCCAACAACGCGTCTGCTATCGAGCGCACGACGTCAGACCTGCCGCGCATGAGGATGACCTCCAGGCAGTTCTCATGGTCGACATGCACGTGCATGGAGGAGATTATCTCGTCGATGTGCTCGTGCTGGATATCGTCGAGCCGGTCGCGCAAGTCGGTCGCATGATGGTTGAACACCATGGTGAGCGTGCCGAAAATCTGCGTATCGGGCGCTTCCACCTGTTCGGCGACGAGCGCATCGCGCACTAGGTCGCGTATGGCTTCGGAACGGTTCTTGGATGTGCCGCGACGCTCCGCATACTGATCGAGCTGGGTCATCAGCTCCTCGGGCATCGCAACAGAAAAACGTACCAACTCGCTCATGTTCAACCACCGCATCCCTAGAAAGCCAGCCTTTGACCTGCATCTTATCACGGCGCACGGCTCTATGAACGAGAGAGCCCGGGCGTTTGGAAGGGGGAACGCCCGGGCGAAGAGAGAGGAAAGTTAGTCATTACTAACTGTCTCTAGTTATACCACTTTTGTTAGCTTTTGCAAACTTTTTTCGAGAGAAACTCTACCCTGTTACCAATTCGTCACGTTCAATTCCAATACACCGCTTTGCCCCACACCAAAATCACCGCCCAACCCCTTGCGCGCCTGGGGTACCATAGGGCCATGGAAACCAGTCAGGACAGAACAGACGACACGCTCGAAGTTGGCGAGGCGCTGCGCCGCGTGGCAATGCTTCTGGATATCATCGAGCAATCCGGCAAAGACTTCGACATGCTGACGGCACCAGAACTCGACGAGCGGACGTGGGAAGAACTTCGCGAGCGTGCGCACGACCGCGAGACGTGGAACCCCCATGTGTTCGAAGGCGAGACTGAGGCCTTCGACAGACTGCGCGAGGTCGAGAACGGGGAAATCAGAGCCGAAGCGCACAAGCAGATACTGTTCTACCAACGCCGCGCGAAGACGTCCGGGCGCATAGCTTCTGCACTGCACCACTCCTACGAACAGGCGGAATTTCACGAACGCTGCGGAAAAGGCAGCATCGACTACTCCGACTACAAAAAGAAACTCAAGGAACTGCTGGGCGTCGTGCACGCCCTGACCGAAGAGCACGAGCAGATCGTCACCTTGGCGCAAGACGCGCAAATCGGCGACCGCGAATGCGTCACGCGACGTTACGAAGAACAGGTCACTCCCCTGCTCGAAGCGTTCGACGACGCCTGCAGGCGATACGAGAGCACCGCGAAGGTGCACTTCAAGAAGCGCAAGGCGCTCAACTCGGAGCTGAAATCCTGCCTTGCCAGAATCGACGAGACCAACAAGGTCTTCGAGCACTATTCCTTCGTGGAATTCCACACACGCAGCCTGCCGGAATAGCGCTGGCAACGCAGCAGGCGCTACATCGTGAGCTGTTGGATGTAGACGTCGTTTCGCAGCTCGCGGGCATGGTCGGCGGACAACGTGCCGTTACGGCGCAGCTCCTTGATGTACTCGAGCTCGCGGGAGAACGCCCGGCCCTGAATATCGTCGATGGCGTCGTTCACCTGCTTGAGGGCCTGCAGGTGCGCCGTCAGTCCGAGCATGTCGGCATCCATGTCCTCGTCGACGTTCGCGAGCGCCTCCTCCAGGGCGTCCGCTTGCTCGTAGAGCGCATCGCAGCGTTCGACGAACTTTCTGCCGCGTGATGCGACCTCGGGACTTGCCATCGGCAGGAAATCGCGGATG
>CASDTD010000287.1 GCA_949283445.1 uncultured Coriobacteriia bacterium
TTACAGGCTGACCTCTTCATCTTGCTGTCAGCCGTTCGTTCAAGGAGGCGATGAGTTCATGCTCACGAAACGTCAGAATTTCCTGGAGACCATTCACGGTGGCAATCCCGACCGTTTCGTCAATCAGTTCGAGGCCTTTCATTTTCTGTATAGCCCCATAGTGGTCAACAACGGTGGCCCCAGGCCGGGCGAGCCGGACAAACAGGGAGCTTTCGGCGTGTGGTTTTCCTGCCCGGAGGGGCAGCCGGCCGCATATCCCGTTCACACGCCCGACAAGCTGGTTCTGAAAGATATCGAGCATTGGCGCGAATACGTCACGGAATTTCCCAAACACGACTACACTGACGAACAGTGGGCGCCGGTTGTCGCGGAGGCAAACGCCGTGGACCGAAACGAGGAGTTCGTCGTCTCGTTCGTTGCCCCCGGTATCTTCGAGCAGTGCCATCATCTTATGGGAGTTGCCGAGTGTCTGATGGCCTTTTACGAGTACCCCGATGAGATGCACGAACTCATCGACTATATAACGGAATGGGAGCTCGTAGAGGCTAAAGAGCAGTGCGACCACTTGCATCCCGACGCCCTGTTCCACCACGATGACTGGGGGTTCTACGATTCCACGTTCCTGCGCCCCGAGATGTTCGACGAGTTCTTCCTGCCTGCTTACAAGAAGATTTACGACTACTACCGCAGCAGGGGCGTGGAGCTGATCGTGCATCATTCCGATTCGTATGCTGCCACGCTCGTGCCCGAGATGATCGAGATGGGCATCGATGTGTGGCAGGGGGCGATGCTCTCCAACGACATCCCCGCGCTTATCGACCAGTACGGCGGCCAGATCTCGTTCATGGGCGGCTTGGAGAATTCCCGCATCGACGTCGTGGAGTGGTCATCTGAGAAAATCGAGGACGAGGTCAGGCGCGTGTGCGAAATGTGCGGTGCGCATTATTTCATCCCGAGCCTGTGCGCGGGTGACACGAGCAGCGTGATTCCTCCGGTGTTCGACGAGGCGACCAAGGCCATCGAGCGGGTGAACGCGACTGACTTCTCGCGCATTCTCGAGGCTACGAAGGCGCGTGAGGCGCAGGCGTAACGCATGCGCGCCGCTGCCTTTGGGGCATGACAAGGTTTTGCGGCATTCGAACATTTCTTCCCATCTGACGGCCCGCTGGAGCATTCCCGGCGGGCCGCTCTATTGCATGCCCTTTTGCCTGCGCATTTGGGAGTTTGGCGCGATTCCGTTCGGGAGTTTGGCTTTTTCGCGTCATACGTCCCTCTGCTATCCCTGTCACAGCGCTGGGGTACAATCGGTGCGTCGAATTTGAAGGAAGGACGCGCATGGACACAGTTCTGTTCGATATGGACGGCACGCTGCTCGACACGATTGACGATATACACGCAAGCGTAAACTTCGCGCTGCGCGAAGCGGGCTTGCCCGAGGTCTCGCGGGACGAGACGCGCCTGGCTGCAGGGTACGGCGCCATCGCGCTCATCGAGAGGCTCTCGCGCGGGGCGTGCCCGGCCGGTTCGCGGGAATTCGAGCAGGTGTACGGCGCGTACGCCCGGCACTACAACCTGCACCATAACGACCATACGCGCCCATACGATGGCATCGTGGAGTTGCTCGCCGCGTTGAAGGGGCGCGGGTTCAAGATGGCCGTCGTCAGTAACAAGGGGCAAGAAGACACCGAACAGCTGCGCGAACTGTTCTTCGCCGATTACATACCCCATGCCATCGGCCGCACGGACAGTCGCCCGCCCAAGCCGGCACCCGATATGGCGTTTGCCGCGTTGGAGCTGCTGGGCAGCACGGCCGCCCAGGCGTTTTACGTGGGGGACTCGGAACCGGACGCGCAAATCGCGAAAAACGCTGGCTGCGTGGGCGTGAGCTGCTTGTGGGGTTTCCGCTCGCGCGAGACGCTCGAAGCGCAGCAGCCGGCATATCTTATAGAGCATCCCCGGCAGCTGCTCGACATCATCGACAGTCTGGGGTAGGGGGCGGCCATGGTGGACGAAGCCAAACAGCGGCAGCTGCGCACGTGGATCGAGGAAAGCCCTAGCACGGTGTTTTTCGGCGGCGCCGGCGTTTCGACGGAATCGGGCATCCCGGATTTCCGCAGTGTCGACGGGCTTTACAGCCAGCGGTGGGACTACCCACCTGAAGCCATCATCAGCCGCAGCTTTTTCGATGCGCACCCGGAGGAGTTCTTTCGCTTCTACCGCGAACGCATGATAGTTACCGATGCGCAGCCCAACCAAGCGCACCGCAAGCTCGCCCAGTTGGAGCGCGACGGCAAGCTCGCGGCCGTCATCACGCAAAACATCGACGGCTTGCACCAGAAAGCGGGCTCGAAAAACGTCATCGAGCTGCACGGCTCTGTCGAGCGCAACCACTGCATGAGCTGCGGTGCTGCCTATGGGGTTGAAGCCATCGTGAACTCCGACGAGCCCGTGCCGCACTGCGCTTGCGGCGGCATCATCAAGCCCGACGTCGTGCTTTACGAAGAGCCACTCGATGACGGGGCGATTACCGCGGCGCTCGACGCCATTTCGCATGCTGGACTGCTTATCGTTGCCGGCACGTCGCTGGTGGTGTACCCGGCGGCGGGCTTCCTGCGGTATTTTCAGGGCTCGCATCTGGTCATCGTCAACCTGTCTCCCACGCCGGCAGACGGTGAGGCGGATTTGCTTATCACAGACCCTGTGGGCGAAGTATTCGATTGGTGAGGTATGGGTATTTCAACGTATCGGGCGCACAGCCGCGCCGAGATGGCGGACACCAGCGCGTCTTGCGTGCAGCAAGCGCTTGACGCAGGGCATGCGGTCGAGCTCATCACGCCCGACGAAGCGTGGGCGACGCAACGCAAGCTCATGCTGGCGCATGGGGCGTCGCTGGGTGTTTCAGTGCAGTCATACGAGCACTGGCTCGAGGCAGCGTGGGATCTGCATGGCGATGGGCGTAAGGTTGTCTCGGCGGTTCAGCGTCGCATCATGTTGCGGCCGTTGCTGCGTGATGCCGGCCTGCTGGACGTGGAGCCGTCGGTCAAGCTCGTCCAGACTTTTGCCGCGTTCGTCGAACAGGCGTCCACTCCGGGGCTTGCGCCGTGCGAGTCTTTGACGGAGACCGAGAGCAAGCTCATGGAAGTCGTTTCGCTGTACGAACGGGAACTCGAGCTCAAAGGGCTTGTCGAGCCCGCGCAGGCTGAGGCGCTGCTTCCCGTGCAGCTTCTGGCGAGCCATGTGTTCGTGTTCGAAGAACCGCCTGCGTCATGCGTGCACGAGCGGCGCTTTATCGAACGGCTGGCCGGGCAGGCATCCGTCACGGTGGTCGAGCCGGCGTTGCCGGAAGGTCAGGCGCCTGCAGACGCGGGCGAGCTGGCGTGTTTGCGCTCGTGGCTGTACACGGGCAAGGGCGGTCTTGGGGCAAGCGGGCAGGTGCACGTGGGCGAGACTGCGGGCTATCATGCCGCGCCGGATTTGCTGGTGCGCATGATAGAGACGCTCGCGGGCGAAGGTGCGCCCTATGCAGATATCTCGGTTGCGTTCGCGAACCCGCAAAGCGCCTACCCGCATGTGCACGAAGCGCTTGCGCAGGCGGGTATTCCCTTTGTCACGGGGTTTTCACTTCCCCTGGCGCGGGTCGGCTTCGGTGCGGCGCTGTGCGACCTGCTCGTCTTCATGCGCGACCCGCTGGACGAGGCGAACTACGAGCATTTGTGCGGTTTTCTGCTGAGTCCCTATTCGGGCATCTCCCCAGATGCGGCGCGGGCGCTGCAAGAGCGGTGGCGTGCACGGGCAGGGTCTACGGCGCAAGAGCGGCTTTCAGATGTGCAGCAGGGCTTCAACGAGGGGCGTTCCACGAGCACGCAGGTGCGCGAACAGCTGCAGCCGTTTGCCGAGCTCATGGAAGCCGATAACGAACAGCGTGTTCGGCTCATGTTCGACCATGCGCATGAAGCGCGTCTCGATGCCGGCCGGCTCATCGACGACCGTGCTGCGGCAGAGGCCGCGCTCGACTATGTGGAGGCATGCGAGCAGCTCGGCGTTGAAATCGACGTCGACGAACTTGCGAATGTGCCCGTTGCGCTGGAGCGCTCGTTCGGCGCGCCTGAAGATGCGGTCACGTTGACATCGGTGCAGGCGTTTCGGCTTGACGGGGCGCCCCATATCATCCTCGCGGACCTCGATTCTGCCAGCTTCCCGATGGCGAAAAAGCAGCGTACTTTCGATGCTCTCTCACGCAAACTTGGTGTCGGGACGGAAGACGATACGGCAATCCAGCAACGTCTGATGCTCGTCAACGTGCTCGAGGCGGCGCGGGAAAGCTTCGGGCTTTATCGCTCGCTTACCACGTCCGAAGGCGATGAGAGTTGCCAAAGCGCGCTGTGGGACGAGGTCATGACGGTCTATCGCTCGCCTGCAGACGAAGAGGAGGGGCGTGCGGTTCAGGAAATACCCGCCGCACTGGAGCCGTATGCGGTGCGCGTCAGCGAATCGGGCGTGTTTTTCGACGGAGCTCGCGCCTGCGTCTCGCAGCCCGTAGAGCGGGGGCTTCTGAAAAGCGACGATGCCATCGGCCTGCTCCCGCTCAATGCCGATGGAACCGAGCGCGAATTCTCACCCACGCAGCTGGAAGATTATTACCGCTGCCCGTACCGTTGGTTTGCCTCGCGTCGTACGGGCTACAACACGCTTGACCGCGCGTTCGACCAATCGGCCCTGGGCGTGCTGTTCCATGACACCATGGCGCGTTTCTACCCCATGCTCAAGCAGGCGGGGTATGAGCGCGTAACGCCCGAAAACCTGTCGGCGGCACTCGATGCCGCCGACAAAGCGTTCGAAGAGCAAGCGCGGGAAAGCATGAAGCGCGCGCAAAAGGGCCTGTTCATCCGCACGCAGCAAGACCGGTTGGCCCTGGAGGATCTGCACGGCAAGCTGCGCGCGTTCGTGGAACGCGACGCGGCGTTTCTGCCCGGTTT
>CASDTD010000288.1 GCA_949283445.1 uncultured Coriobacteriia bacterium
AGCGGAGTACATCTGCGGCATCAACGTCGACGAGCTGGTGAAAGACGAGTCCGGAAAGGTGTGCGGCATCCGTGCGGGAGAAGACGAGATTTCTGCTGATGTCGTCATCTTGTGCGACGGCGTGAACTCGCTTCTAGCCAAGCAGGCCGTTGGTTTTTCCTGCCCTTCCCCCAAGCACATGGCTGTGGGCATCAAGCAGGTGTTCGCCTTGCCGGCCGACGTGATAACCGACCGCGTGCTGGGCAATTCCGACGGCGAGGGCGAGGCCTGGCTGTTCGCCGGCAGCGCGACTGACGGGAAGTTTGGCGGCGGTTTTGCCTACACCAACAAAGAGTCCGTTTCCCTGGGCATCGTCGCCGGCATCGAAGCCGTCGAATCGGGCGATGTTTCCATTTGCCAGATGATGGAGAACCTGAAGCAGCATCCAGATGTCGCGGCGCTCATCCGCGGCGGAGAGATGGTGGAGCATTCCGGGCACATGGTTCCCGAAGGCGGAATGAACAGCATGCCCGAGCTCGTTGCAGACGGCGTCATCTTGGCAGGCGATACGGCCATGATGTGCATCAACTACGGGTACATGGTGCGCGGTATGGACTATGCCGTTGCCGCTGGTCAGTATGCTGGCCAGGCAGCTGTACAGGCGCTCGACGCCGGGGACACCTCCAGGGCGGGGCTTCAGCGCTACGTAGACATGCTCAATGGCTCTTTCGTGATGAAAGACCTCGAGGGGTTCCGGGGACTTCCCGCTTTCCTCGGGCAGTTCAGCCGCATGTTCAACGAGTACCCCGCTTTGGCGGGCGACGTCTTGAACAAGATGTTCATTGCCGACGGGCAACCTACCGGCCATCTTAAGAACATCGTGCGTCCCAGCCTGAAGAAGGTGGGCATCTTGAATATGGTGAAAGACGTCAGGGGAGCTCTGAAGAACATATGAGTATTGCGACGGTCAACACCGACAAGTTCTTGGGCTTGAACAAATACAATGTCGATGAGGGCAGCCCGCACATCGTGCTCGTGGACAATCCCGATGACGCGGAATTCGACAAGCTGATCAAGGTGTGCCCCGCCGGCCTTTACAAGCGCAGGGACGATGGCGTCACCTCGTTCGATTTCTCGGGCTGTCTGGAATGCGGCACGTGCCGCGTTGCCTGCGGTGAGACTATTTTGGAGAAGTGGGAGTATCCTCGCTCGTCTATGGGTGTCGAGTATCGTTACGGCTGATCTGTTCGCCGCAGCGCGACCCTTTGTCTTGCGGCCGTGCTTCGCCGTTTGCATCGCCAACAAAACGGTAGCAGTTCACCTGCATGAATCGGGTGAGCTGCTACCTTTGTGTCCAGACACAATCATCCGATGCGAAAGGACGTGTTCATGGAGCGCGAGAACGCCTGGAAGGGTTATACCGACGAGCAGCTTGCCGAGCTCGAGCAGCTGTGCGGCGGATACATCGATTTCATCTCGGAGAACAAGACGGAGCGGGAGTTTGCCGCCGCTGCCATCGAGCTTGCGGAAAAGGCGGGCTACGCGCCGTTGGAGCAGGCGGTCGAAGAGGGGCGCGCGCTTCATGCGGGCGACAAGGTGTGGGCGCACACGCACGGCAAGGCCGTGATGTTCGTGCAACTGGGCGAAGAGCCCATCGAGCACGGCCTGAACATCCTGGGCGCGCATATCGACAGCCCGCGTCTGGACATCAAGCAGAACCCACTCTACGAGGCCAATGATTTCGCGCTGCTCGACACGCATTACTACGGCGGCATCAAGAAGTACCAGTGGACGACGTTGCCGCTGGCCATTCACGGCGTCATCGCCAAGACCGACGGCACGTCTGTGGAGGTGCGCATCGGCGAGGACGACGCCGATCCGGTGTTCTGTGTGACCGACCTGCTGCCGCATCTGGGGCAAGAGCAGATGAAGAAGACGGGCGCCAAGCTCGTGGAAGGCGAGGCGCTCGACGTGCTCGTGGGCGGCCGTCCGCTTGTCATCGAGGGCGCGGAAGGCGACGATGCCGACGACAAGGCGCCGTGGGAGAAGCTCGTGGCCAAAGAGCCGGTCAAGGC
The DNA here is from genome assembly GCA_949283445.1 of uncultured Coriobacteriia bacterium. Next base: position 2,055 of record CASDTD010000288.1, read on the forward strand.
GCAGCTGCTCAAGATTCTCGCGGAGAAGTACGACGTGGCTGAAGAGGACTTCCTGTCCGCCGAGCTCGAAGTCGTGCCTGCCGGTCGCGCCCGCGAGCTGGGCTTCGACCGCAGCATGATTCTGGGCTACGGCCAAGACGACAGCGTCTGCGCGTACCCGAGCCTGCTCGCGCAGCTGGATATCCCCGCTTCACGCCGCACGGCGGTGACGATTCTCGTCGACAAAGAAGAGATCGGTTCCGTGGGCGCGACGGGCATGGAGTCGCTGTTCTTCGAGAACGCGATGGCCGAAATCATGGAGCTCGCCGGCGAGGGCGGGCAGCTGCGCTTGCGTCGTGCGCTTGCCAACTCCAAGATGCTCTCTTCGGACGTTTCTGCTGGCTTCGACCCGCTGTATGCGAGCGTGTTCGAAGCGAAAAACGCCGCCTATCTGGGGCGTGGCCTGGTCTTCAACAAGTACACGGGCGCGCGCGGCAAGTCCGGCAGCAACGACGCCTCTGCGGAGTACGTCGCCGAGGTGCGCCGCGTCATGGACGATGCGGGCGTGGCCTATCACACCGCCGAGCTGGGCAAGGTCGACATCGGCGGCGGCGGCACGATCGCCTACATTCCTGCCAAGTACGATATGGACGTTATCGATTCCGGTGTGGCGGTGCTTTCCATGCACGCGCCGTGGGAGGTCACGTCCAAGGCCGACATCTACGAGGCGTATCG
>CASDTD010000289.1 GCA_949283445.1 uncultured Coriobacteriia bacterium
GTGCTTGCCCACCTTGGAGAAATCCGGCTGGCGCACGACCTTGAACAGCGCGTTTCTGGCCGTGGCATAGCACACGCCCGCGGCGATGTCGCCAATGGAGGCGCCCTCCTTCTGCGCGTGCTTGACGCGGGAATCCATGAACGTGGAACAGCGCGTGCCCAAGTCGACGGGGTGCTCGGCGTACAGTGCCTTGACCGCGAACCCCTCTTTCGTGTAGTTCACGGAACGCGCCACGCTGTCGAATAGCGAGCCACAACCGCTCGAGCACGCCTCGTTCAAGACGATGTCCTCGATAAGACCGTCGCGGATGTAGAAGCACTTGATGTCCTGACCGCCGATATCCAGCAGGAAATCGACATCGGGGTCTATCTCGCGCGCTGCGCGCAGGTGCGCGACCGTCTCCACTTCGCTGCTGTCGATTTTATACGCCGCCCGGCAGAAGTCCTCGCCGTAGCCGACGATGCACGAGCGCCGGACGATTTTCTTCTCCATGTACGCGTAGCCGATTTCGCGGTAGAGCATCTTGAGCATGGAGGGCAGGCTTTCGGTGACATCGCCCTCGTTCCAGTCGTATTGGAACCCGCACAGCTCGCCGGCCTCGTTTATCAGCGCCATCTTCATCGTCGTGGAACCGGCGTCGATGCCGATGAAGAAGTTCTCGTTCGAGGAAAGCGCGTCGCCGCGGGGAATCGTGCAGTTGGCATGCCGCTGTTTGAACGCCTCGTACTCGGCTTTATCGGAAAACAGGGCAGGCAGACGGCGTATGCCCTCTTCGGTCGAGAAATCGGCCTGCTCTATCATGCGCTCGAACGTGGCGAACGACAACGGAGCCGACTTTTCCTCGAACAACGCAGCACCTTGCGCCACGAACAAATGCGCGTTTTCGGGGATGACAGCATCCGACGAGGAAATGCCCGTCACCTTGCAAAACGCCTGGCGCATGAAGGGGATATGGTGGAAGGGGCCGCCCAGCAAGGCGACCTTGCCGGTGATGGGACGCCCCGCCGAAAGGCCGGCGACCGCCTGCGTGCACACGGCGTACAGCACCGAAGCCGCCACGTCTTCCTTTTTCGCGCCGGCGTTGAGCAGGGGCCGTACGTCCGATTTCGCGAACACGGCGCAGCGCGAGGCAATGGGATAGATGGTGGTATACCCCATGGCAAGACGCTGCATCCTGTCGCTGCGCACACCCATGAGCCCTGCCATCATGTCGATGAAGCCGCCCGTGCCGCCCGCGCACACGGTGTTCATGCGCTGCTCGGGCACGCCGGTCAAGTAGACGAGCTTGGTGTCCTCGCCGCCCATTTCCAAGATGACGTCAGTGTCAGGCGCATACTCTTCCACGGCGCGCTTGAGCGCGACGACCTCTTGCACGAAGGGGATGTCGAATAACTCAGCCACACGCATGCCGGCAGAGCCCGTGACCGTGACCTGGACGTCTTCGTCTCCGTAAATCCACGCGCAGTGGTGTATGGCAGACAACAGATGCCGTTTCACCTTGGAACGGTGATAGAGGTACGTCGAGTAGACGAGCTTGCCGGTCTTGTCCAGCAAGGCGAGCTTGATGGTCTTTGACCCGATGTCTATTCCCAAACGCTTCATGGCATGCCTTCTCGCATCGTTCGGTATTCTCTGTATGCGCATACTGTAGCATGATTGTCCCCATTGAATATACAGTATTTTGTAATTTGTTATAGGACACTTTGTGTTTTTGCGGTACCATGAACACGAGACGATAGGAAGAGGAGGCGTCATGGGCAACTGCCCCAAGACACACGGTTCGCCGGACAGGCCGTCATCTGCGGGGCACCCGGTACCTCCAGATCCCCAACATGGCGCCGCTCTTCCTGCGCGCCCCTCCATCGCCCCGGGGTCGACCGGCCTCATGTTCTCGCTCGAGCACCTGCACCTCGACAAGCAGGCCGGCGCGCCTTTATACCAGCAAATCTACGAAACCCTTCGCGACGACATCAAAAACGGAACCTACTCGCTGGGAGAACGGCTTCCTTCCATACGCGTCCTGGCCGCCCAGCTTGGCGTCGCGCGCAACACCATCGACAACGCCTACCGTCAGCTCGCCGTTGAAGGCTACGTGAAGAGCAGACGGGGTTCGGGCTACGTCGTCCAAGACGTCTCGCCCCTGCCGGCAGACACCGCAGACAGCAGCGTCGCGTCGTCCTGCCGCCCCGAGGCACCTGACCCCTGCCGTGGCGGCTGCACATACGACTTCCTCTACGGGGACCTGTGCCCGGATGTCTTTCCCGTCGACGAGTGGCGGCGGCTGACAGGCGAGGTGCTAACCGAACTAAACGCGCCCGGCCTCACACGCTATAACGAGCGCAGAGGCGAATATGCCCTGCGCCGTCAGATAGCCGCATACTTGAACAGGGCACGTGGCGTGAATTGCCTTCCCGAACAGGTCATCGTGACCAGCGGCACCCAGCAGTCGCTGAGCTACGTCTTGGAGCTATTCGACAACGCGCGCGACCACATCGCCTTCGAAGACCCGGGCTACATCGGCATGCATGTCCTCGCGAAAAACTCTGGCTTCGCCTTTCACCGCGTGCGCACCGACGCAGGTGCCGCCGCCTATCTTGCAGACGTCAGGCAAAGCGGCGCGCGTCTGGTCTACACCACCCCATCCCACCAGTTCCCCATGGGCTGGCACATGGGGCAGCCCATGCGTGCCGAACTGCTTTCATGGGCCGCACGCGAAGATGCCTACCTCATAGAAGACGATTACGACTGCGGCTACCGTTTCGACGTGCAGCCCGTTCCTTCCCTGCAGACAGAAGACAAGTGGGGGCGCGTCATATACTTCGGCTCGTTTTCGAAGACGCTCTCCCCTGCCCTGCGCATTAGCTACCTCGTTTTGCCCGTGCAGCTGCTGCCGCGCTATGAGAACAGCTTTTCGGGCAGCCGCTGCAGCGTGAGCTGGATCGAACAGGAAGTGCTGCGCCGTTTCATGGAGCAGGGCTTGTGGGAAAAGCACCTGCGCAGGATGCACAACCTGTACAAGAAACGTCATGACCTGCTCATGGACACGCTCGCGAAAACCTTCGACGGGCACGTGCGCGTCCATTCCGGTCAGGCGGGGCTGTTCGTGCTGCTGGAAGTGGAAAACGGCATGAATCAAGAGCAGCTCGTCGCCAGCGCCAGGGCACATGACGTGAGCGTGTACGACACACGCAGGTACTGGATCGACCCGCAACATGCGCCAGACAACCTAGTTCTGCTGGGTTTTTCGGCGGCAAGCGAAGAAACGATCAAAAAGGGGGTCCCGCTGCTTGCGCAGGCATGGTTTTGCGACAGATGAGAGCAAACGGCGATGCACAAGGCTTCGGGCAGACGGCGTGTCGCACCCAGAGACGATAGGTTTCACGGCACGCGAGTGAGACAATAGACGAAAGACGAGGGAGGTCGTCCTCACAGCTGGGGCGGCGCTGGGAAGGACAGGCATCATGAGCGAGAAAGTACTGGTACCCGGAACCATGGGCAATCTGTTCGAGGGAGCGAAACGCATCCTTGCCCAACAGGGTTTCGAGGCGGTGTATTTGGGGCCGGTCACCGGTGATGACATCGACACGGGCCTTGCCCACATCGACAACGACATCTGCCTGTCGACCGTGGCCATCGTCGGCCAGTACATGCGCTACTTCAACGAGCACGACGTCGAGGAAGGCCTGCACGTCCTCGCACCCGAACTGTGCCGCGACTGCAGGTCGGTGAGCACCCCCGATGTGCTGCCCTCCACCTTCGAGCGCGCCGGCATCACCGGCGTGAAGCTCGTGCCCTTCACGAGCAGCCAGGCAAAAGAGGCTGCT
>CASDTD010000290.1 GCA_949283445.1 uncultured Coriobacteriia bacterium
CATGCGCATGTAGCTCATGGCCGTGAAGCTGATGGCGACGAAGCCGATGATGTAGACCAACGGCGTCATGCCGTGGCTGTCCTGCTGGATGGAACCAAAGATGGACTGCGGTGCGATGATGACCATGAACAGGACACCGTACAACACGACGTCCCACAGACCCAAGCTGCGGCGAAGCTCCTGCTTGTAGCCGAACTTGCTTACGTCCTCCCCAGCGGATTGCGGCGCTGCCGCCGTTTTCTCTTCTGACATAATCCCTTCTCTCCTCGGGGAACATACAAGCGCGCATTTTAGCTCAGGTTTAAGAATGAGTTCACATAAAATTTCCACTTTTGCGCTGAGCTATCCGTAAGCACCGTGTCACAGGCTTGCCAAATCGACGTTTTTGTCTAATTTCATCGCGCGAGTTCATGTTGGGCATATATGAAAGGGCCCACAGAACTCGCGGTTCCGTGGGCCCTGTTTTCACGTCTGCAGGCAAGACTACGCTTCGCTCAAAATACGCCCTGCACGGCGTTGCTCAGTGCGGCCGCTTTTACCGGCGTGCCGAGACGAATGCGTCTCGTGTGACGTTTACGGCTGCGGGATGAGCGCCTCGAACTGGGTGAGCTTGGGAGTTCCGATGCGCAGCGAGAGTTCGACTTCGCAGGGCTCGCAGCCTTGGTTGATTTCGACGTCGCTTTGGACGGACATGTACATGTACGTCTCGACCGGGTCCCAGCCGGTGATGCGCATGAGCAGGCGCTGCAGTTCCTTGGACGCGTTCATGAGCGCCTCGTCGTATTTCGGCGCGCAGGCGTTCACGTACCATTTGCCGTTTTCGCCGAAGGTCTCCAGCACCGGCCAGTTGAGCTCGAAGTTCTTGACCAGCTGCACGCGGACGGTGATTTCGGCAGGAATCTCGATGCCCGTGCCGCACAGCTCGGCATCGCCCATGGTGGCATGCACGTCGCCCATCTGCAGAAGCGCGCCCTCGACACGAACGGGGAAGTACAGGCGCGTGCCCTTGACGATCTTCTTATTGTCCATGTTGCCGCCATGGTTGCCGATGAAACCGTCGATGACGGGCTCGCCGTCGGGTGCGGTGCCGATGACACCGATCATCGGGTTGATGGGGAAGGTGACCTCGTTGAACGTGGCCATGCCATCGTGGATGGGAATCTTCTTCGTGCGGTAATCCGTGCCTTCGAACAGCGGACCGCAGTGGTCGTCGGTGCCGATGGTGCCTTCGTCGGCGACTTGGATGTCGTAGATGTCGACCACGAGCACGTCACCGGGCTCGGCGCCTTCGATGTAGACCGGGCCGGCCGCGGGGTTGGCGAAGCCGTAGGTGTAGTCGAGGTCCGCCATGGTGACCGTCTCGTCGGGAATGCGGTTGGAGAAGCAGTCCTGCGTCTTGAACAGCAGCACTTCCCCGGGCTGAGCTGTCGCGCAGGGCTTGTTGTCTTTCGAGAACTCGTATACCTGGTCTTCAATAACCTGCATGTCTTCTCTCCTTTGACGTGATGCAGATGTGCTGAAAAGATTATAGAGCTAATCGGGCTACATGGTGAATTTGCGCTCGCGATGCGCTTTCCAGGCTGTTGCGCACTTGGAGCTTCTGATGAGTACGCATGAGAAGGTATTGCGACACTTTGCACCCTTGCTGAGTACGGCGTGTGGGGAGCCACGGCACTTCGTGCCTCTGCTGAGTATGGCACATGGGAAGTCACGGCACTTTGTGCCCTTGTTGAGTATGAACCCGGTTGAATAATGTCGATATGGCGAAAAGTTGGTGCCACTCTGTACTCACTAGAGGCCGCAAGTATTACGAGATGCGGCGAGCTGCACTCATTAGAGGCTGCAAGTGCCACAGAGTGCGATAGGCTGTACTCATTAGAGGCCGCATGTGTCACAACGCAGAGGCCGCAAATGCCGCCACGCGAAATATCACCCAAAACCACCCGTAAACATCACCCCGAAGATAGGGTGAGGCGGGTCATGTCACCCGTTTTTAGCCTTCCTAGAATGCGAACTGCATGAAACGCGTGCTACTCGTCGGCTCACGTTGCGTGCATTTCACATCAACATTTCCGAGAGAGAAGGGAAGGGGTCAATGGCTGACATGAAAGCTGCTCCGGCAGTGAAGCTGGACACTCTGTCTGATGTAAACGACCTCGGCAAACCTTGGCGCTATGAGGAAGACGGCCTCACCGTCACCCGCGTGTCTCCTTGGTCTGCACCTGGTTGCCACCCGACGGGGTGCGGCCTGAAGATCTACACGAACGCGGAAGGCAAGGTCGTCGACGTCGAGGGCGATGAGAACCATCCCGTCACCCAGGGCCGTCTGTGTGTGCGCTGCCTGACGCTGAAGGACTACATGTACAACCCCGCGCGTATCACCTACCCCATGAGGCGCGACCCGCGTTACCGCGGCCAGGCCGACATGTGGGAGCGTTGCACGTGGGATGAGGCTATCGCTACCATCAAGGAAAACTACGACCGTATCACCAAGAAGTACGGTCGTGAAAGCTGTGTGTGCTTTACTGGTACCGGCCGTGAGGGTGGCACGTTCAACCCCTACGGTTCCGTCATGTTGGGCACGCCGAACTACTGCTACACGCAGTCTGGCTACGCCTGCTACATTCCGCGTCTGGCCGCCGCCAGCTACATCATGGGTGCCGCCTACCCCGAGGTCGACTTTGCGGCCGCGTTGCCGGGTCGTTACGATGATCCGGAATACGTGCTTCCCGAGTGCCTGGTGATGTGGGGCAAGATGCCGCTGTCCTCCAACGGCGATGGCATGTTCGGCCACGCGGTCGTCGACATGATGAAGCGCGGCAGCCGCCTGATTACCGTTGACCCGCGCATGAACTGGCTGTCTAGTCGCGCCGACGTCGCCCTGCGCCTGCGCGCTGGCACGGATGCTGCACTGGGCATGGCCATGCTCAACGTCATCATTAACGAGGGTCTTTACGACGCCCAGTATGTTGATTACTGGTGCTACGGTTTCGAGGAGCTCAAGAACCGTGTCAACGACCCCGAGCGCGGCATGACGCCGGAGAAGGCCGCGGAAATCTGCGACCTCAAGGTCGAGGATATCTACCGTGCAGCCCGTCTGTACGCGCAGGCCAAACCGGCTGCCATTGCCTGGGGTCTGGCCATCGACCAGAAGGCCAACGGCATGCAGGCAGGCCAGTGCATCCTGGACCTCATGGCCATTACGGGCAACGTCGACGTTCCCGGCGGCAACCTGCTGGGCGACGCCACCACGGGCCTCAACGAGGTCGGCTTCGGCTTCGAGAAGGGCGTGGGCGAGCTCGCGAGCAAGATGATCGGCCTGGACCAGTATCCCGCGTACTGCAACCTGATCATGAACGCGCACGCCGACCTCATGCTCAAGGCTTTGGAGACCGGTGAACCGTATCCCATCAAGCTGGGCATGTATTGCGGCAACAACCTCATGAGCTGCACGTCCGCCGAGCCCAAGCGCTGGCATGATGCCATCGTCAAGTCGCTCGAGTTCTGCTTCACCATCGATGTGTTCATGACGCCGTCCGCGCAGGCGTCCTGCGACGTGTTCCTGCCGCTGGCCACGTCTGCCGAGCGCGACGGCACGACGTTCACGCATTACGGTGCCTCCATGGGCATCAAGGGCTTTTCGCAGAAGGCCACGACATGCGGCGAGGCCAAGACCGACATCGAGGCATGCTTCGCCTTGGGCAAGGCGCTTAACCCGCACTGGTGGGAAGAGTACGAGACCGTTGACCAGTTCATCGAGCATCTCCGTCTGAGCCGCAAGTTCGATTTCCGCGAGGTTGCCGAGGAAGTCTACGTGCAAGACCCCGTCACCTACCGCAAGAACGAGTGCGGCAAGCTGCGCGGCGACGGCAAGGTGGGCTTCAACACCCCCACAGGCCGCATCGAGCTCTACTCCACGATCTTCGCGCAGTTCAACGACGACCCGCTGCCGTATTACGAGGAGCCGCAGTACAGCCCGAAGCGCACGCCGGAGATGCTGGGCGAGTATCCGTTCGTCCTCACGACTGGCTCCCGTCCGTACGCGTTCTTCCATTCCGAGAACCGTCAGGTCCCGTACTGCCGCGAGCTGAACCCCGACCCGATCGTCGAGATCAACCCCAAGACGGCCAAGAAGCTCGGCGTCGCCGACGGCCAGTGGGTGCGCATTTGGAACCAGTTCGGCGAGTGCGTCGAGAAGGCCAAGGTCACCGAAATCGTCGACGAGAAGACCATCCACGCGCAGCACGCCTGGTGGTTCCCCGAGGAGGACGGCAACGAGCCGCACCTGTACGGCAACTGGCGTTCCAACATCAACAACCTCGTGCCCAACTTCCACTTCGGCAAGCTCGGCTTCGGCGCACCCTTCAAGTGCCTGCTGTGCAACGTCGAGCCCATCAGCGAGTGCTATGACACCGACATGACGGAAGTCTGGGAGAAATTCAAGAGGGAGAATCAATAAAGATGACCACTCAATACGGACTTCTCATCGACTACGAGTACTGCTCCGGCTGCTAGTCGTGTGAGGTTACCTGCAAGGAGTCCCACAACTACCCGGTAGGCAAGTGGGGCATCAAGGTCCTCGAAGAGGGACCTTGGGAAATCGAGGACGGCTCGGGCGTGTACAACTACAACTACATTCCCGTCCCGACCGACCTGTGCGACCTGTGCGCCGAGCGCACCGAGAAGGGCAAAGAGCCCCTGTGCGTGCACCACTGCCTGGCCAACGTCATCACCTACGGGCTCACGTCCGAGCTCGTCGAGAAGATGCAGACCAAGAACAAGCAGGTGCTGTGGGCGCCGCAGTACAAGCCGCTCGAGGCCAAGGGCGAGTTCGTCCCGACCAAGACGAGCAACAGCGAAGGTGGCGACCTTGGCGACGTGAAGATTGAGGCAAATGAGGACTGGTCCACCGCTGCGCACCGTCGCAGTGACGACGACCACTTCGAGTTCGGCCTGGTCGAGTAAGACAGATTCGTTTCGAGGCGGCGGGAGCTTCTGCGGCTTCTGCCGCCCTGGCGGTTCGAAAAACGCGAGGAGCGGATACGGATGAAGAACAACGAGCAGTTCGGCAAATGCGCCTACGTGCATTGGAAAGGCGGCGTGGCCGGCGAGGAGCCGGTTGATGACCGTTCGACGGGCGATCCTGTGAAGATCATCCTCGGCGCGGGGCAGGTATGCCCGGGCATCGAGGACGTCTTGAGCGAGATGCAGCCCGGCGAGGAGAGGACGGTTGTCATTCCGCCTGAAGATGCCTACGGACGCCATGACCCGGACGGCGTGCAGACGTATCCGCGCACGTTCATTCCCTTCGGCAACGAGCTCGAAGAAGGCGACGTGTTCGCATGGACGAACCCTGCGTCCGGCCAGCAGATCCCGGTGCGCGTCATCGAGAGCAGGCCCGACGCTGTCGTGGTGGACTTCAACCATCCGTTTGCCGACAAGACGCTCGAGTACTGGCTGCGCGTCGAGAAGATCGTCGATTAAGGCGGCTCCATGAACTGCTTTCCCTGCAAAGGACCCGCCTGCAACGCATGCGGTAAATACGATCGCATCAACGCGATGGTGGAGCGCGACAACGACATACGCTGCTCAGCCTGCGGTGGGAGGGTCGATTTGTCGACGGGCCTTTGCAGGGAATGCGGCTCGGTTATCGTCGCCGCGCCGGGTTCTTCGGAATCGAAGCTGGCGGGCGGTTCCTACCATCTGCGCTGAATCGCAGCGATGCCTTCTCGCCTTTTATGACATTCGCTGCGTTCGGTTGCTTTGCCGTATTATGTAGGGCGCTGAGGGGCACGACATAGTTTCTGGACGTTTTCGGGTATGCGTGGCGTTTGCGCTGCGCATACACTCGCATTTTCGGGAGGGCGTAAATGCAGGAGGAAACTCGTTCGATGAAAATCCCGCACGGGTTTTTGCGTCGCAAGTTCATGGCCCCGGCATTGTCGGCAGGATACGTGCGCGAGGAAAAGCTCACGCGCAGGATTTCCGATATCGACGCTTGGCGCGTGTGCCTGATGAGCGCCGCGGCCGGGTATGGGAAAACCGAGCTTCTAGCCCAGTGGTTCCACGATGCTTCCCGCGAGCCCGAATGGCACCCCATATGGATTTCCCTCGACGCCCAAGACAAAGACCCCAATCGTTTTCTGGATTCGCTCGCTGTGGCGTTTCAGCAGCTGGGGGAGTGTTTTCTGGAATTCGTGGAGGCCGCTGACCAGCCAGCTGAATCGCGTGTTGTCGACATCATCAACCTGCTGGACGAGGCATGTTCGCCCGAAGACATCTACATCGTGTTTCTAGACGACTACGACGTCGCCTCCTCCGTCACGTTCGATGAAGCGCTCATATACCTGAACCGCTTTGCGCCCGAGAACCTGCGCTTCGTTATCTGCGGTGGCTTCATATCGTCTGACCTGGGCGATTTGCTGCTCGACTCGTCGGTTATGGAATTCAATACCGATGACCTGGCTTTCGATGATGCACGTCTGCGCACGTTTGCCGACAATCTCATGCCTGATTTGCCAGATGAGGAGTACGACAAAATCTACCGTCTGTCACGCGGGTGGCCGGTGGCGTTCAAGTTCTACAGCCTTGCCCGCAGACGTGCGGGGGCAGATGGTGACCCCGACAAGCTACTGTTTGGCTACTTCAGTCGGTTTTTCAACAAGAACATCTTCGACAAGCTCGACGCGAGCGCCTGCGAGTTTCTCATCGAGACGTCCTTGCTCGAGCAGCTGTACCCTGACTTGTGCGAGGCGGTGACCGGCAACCCGAGGGCAAAGAACATCTTGCAGGAGCTGAACGCCCGCAACGCGTTCGTCAAGTACGACAGCAAGTTGGGGTGTTATGCGCATCACCCGTATTTTAGGCGCTTTTTGCAGGAAAAGCTTCTGTCCTTGCAGCAGAGCCAAATCGCCAGCTTGGCGCACAAGGCGGAAAACTGGTTCACCGAACACGAGTTCCCCGAAAGGGACATCTGCAAGTATCTGTGCCTGGCGTGCGACCCGTACTTCCTCGACGCATCCGTGAAAGGAGCGACGGGAATGTCGGCGCCGGAAGGGCACGAGACGCTCGTCGAATGTCTGCTCGAGACGCCTGCGGAAAGCTTTGTCGAGGAACCGTACTTCATCTGGAGTTCTGTGTGGGCGGCTATATCCGCCGGACGTGTCGAGCTTGCGCGCACGTGCATCGCCCGCGCGATGACGAAAGACGACAGACTCGAAAGTGAGGCGAACTACCG
>CASDTD010000291.1 GCA_949283445.1 uncultured Coriobacteriia bacterium
AGCTAAGCGGACAATCAGGATGCTCATACGTCCATTTGGTCGCGACGTGGCAAGAGTAGTCTGCCACAACGTGCTCAACCGACCATACGCAGCGCCCGCCTGCCCATTTGGACGCGCTGTGGCAAACTCGCGCTGCCAAAACGTGACCAACTGACCATGCGCAGTACCCGGTTGTCCATTTGGACTCGAAATGGCATGCGCGGTTTGCCGTAACGTGTCCAACTATCCATACGCAGCGTCTTGGCGCCCAGTTGGACACGCTATGGCAATCCCGATATGCCATAACGTTCCCAACCGACCGCACGCGGCACTCGACTGCCCACTTGATCGGATTATGGCAAGATGCGCTTTTCACTCGCACGTGCTCCGCCTGACAAGATTCGCGCGATATAGCACGTTTGGTGTGCCATTACGTACATAACTCACCATAAGAAACGTCCAGCTGGTAACACGAACGTGATATGCAAACCATGCGTGCCATATCGTGCTCGAATGACCACGTACGAAGCTTACTTACCTATTCACACATGGTGAGACGGAGCCTGCTGCTTGCGGCATAACTCGGTGCTGACCTGCATTTTCCGGAAATAGGTCGGTATTTTCTCGGGATGCAGCAGGAAAACATCCGGTTATCATCCGGTGCCCGCCCGGTATTTGCCCGGTAGTTAGCCGGTTTCCACCCGGTTATTAGCCGGTGTTCGCCTGGTGGTTCATCCGGTGTATCTTGAGATACGCTTTGCCCATGATGATGTTTGTTGATGACATAGCAGCACTCTGGCAATGGCGTCTTTACAAAGACCCTCGCAGCGCATTGTCCCAACGCGTCATGGACAACCGCGACAACGCTGTCGAAAACTCCGCTGCCCTCAAAAACGCAGTGGAGTGGCTACCCAAGACGTTCGTCCCCTGGCACTTCTCTGCTTCGGATGCCAGCCAGCGTTTCCTCCGCAATCGGTATGGGTATTCTGTCGATACGAACATTCCCCCTGGATCTTTTTGCAAAGTAAACGATATATACGCTTTGGCAAGCCCTGAGTATCTCTTCGTTCAGTTCGCCCGAAAGCTGCCGTTTCAGCTTTTGATAAAACTCGGCTATGAACTAAGCGGAACATACGCTCCCGTGAAGCTTTCCGATGGGCTTCCTTTGCAAAGAGCGGTTCCCCTAACGGATGTCTCGAAACTTCGACATTTCGTGGAGCGCGCATCTTCTGCCCACGGGTCTCGCGCTGCAGCACGAGCTCTTAAATACATCCAAGAGAAGTCGGCATCGGCACGCGAGTCAGATTTCGCCATGACCACAGACCTGCCGTTGCGCTGGGGTGGGTACGCCATGCATGATTTTATGATGAACTATCGTGTCGAATTCGATGAAGCTGCAAAGCGCATGTCTGGACGTACACACGCGAAATGCGATTTGTGTTGGCCCAACGTCAAACTCGATGTGGAATATGACAGTGATCTGTGCCATGGCACGAACCGTGATGCCCTCAGCGACAAATCGCGCGCCAACGCACTCAGGCACATGGGTTACACGACCATATTCGTCACGAACGACCAATTCACCGACATGCGAACGTGTGACGAGCTTATGCACGACATTGCCAACCTGACAGGTCATAGAATCCGACAGAAACGAGGCGATATTCCACGCACGCGTTATGAGCTCCATACATTGCTCTTGCAATCAAACAGTCACCCGGTGTTTGCATCTAGAAGCATCGATGAGCTTCGGTACTTCAGCTAAACGGACCATGCGCGCTTATGCCACAACATGCTCAATCTGGCGTATGCAGTGATTCGGTACCCGTTTGTGCACGTTTTGGCAGATGCCGCGTGCCATAACGTAGCTAAGCGGACAATTAGGGTGCTCATACGTCTATTTGTACGCGACGTGGCAAGAGCAGCCTGCCAAAACGCGCTCATCCATCCACATGCAGCACCGTACCGCCCAGATGCACATGCTATGGCAATCTCGACGTGCCATAACGCAGCCAAACGACCGCATGCAGTACTCGCCCGCCCACTTGCTCGGGTTATGGCAAGACGCACAGCGCCCCACACGTGCTCCGCCCGTCGGCTGTTACCTGATATTAACCTGTTCGCCCGCACTGACCTGCATACGGACGTGTAGAATGGCGAATACGTCTGAAACTGCACGAAAGGATTTCACGCTGTGCGCACTTTGGTAGAGAACCTCGTCATAGATGCCCTGAGCCAAGCCGTCGAGGCAGGGGAGCTGTCCCTCGAACAGATGCCCGACCCGGGTGTGGAGCGTCCGCGAGACCTCTCCCATGGTGACTGGGCTTCGTCTGTGGCCATGCGCTGTGCCAAGCAGGCGCACAAGAACCCCCGCGAAATCGCCCAGATCGTCACCGCGCACATGCAGGATGACCCGGCCATCGAGTCGGTGGAAATCGCCGGTCCGGGCTTCATCAACATCAAGCTCACGCCCGCCGCGCTGCTGAGCGTCTTCAAGACCGTGCACGAACAGGACGCGGACTACGGCAAGACGCACGCGGGCGACGGCGTGAAAGTCGACCTCGAGTTCATTTCCGCCAACCCCACCGGCCCCATGCACATCGGCCACGGTAGGTGGGCAGCGCTGGGCGACGCCATGGGCAACGTGCTCTCGTTCGCCGGCTACGATGTGACCCGCGAGTTCTACATCAACGACGCCGGCAACCAGATGAACATCTTCGCGGACTCCGTGTCCTGCCGGTACTTGCAGATCGCCCGCCTCGTGGCACAGGGCAAGACAGCCGAAGAAGCGCATGCGGAAATCCTCGCCAACGCGGAAACCTATCGCGCCGAGCTGCCGGAGAACTGCTATGCCGGCGCCTACATCGTCGACATCGCCGCGCGCATCTACGGCGACGAAGGCGATGCCTGGGTCGACGTGGACGCCGCGAAACGCGATGCGCACTTCAAGGAAATCGCCTACACAGCGGTACTCGACCACGTCAAGGAAGTTCTCAAGGGCTTCGGCCTCGAGTTCGACGTCTGGTTTTCCGAGCGCACGCTGCACGCGAAGGACGATAACGGCGAATCCATGATTTCACAGGCCATCGACGCGCTGCGCGAGCGCGGCTACATCTACGACAAAGAGGGCGCCGTCTGGTTCAGGACCACGGATTTCGGCGACGACAAGGACCGCGTGCTCGTCAAGCAGGACGGTGCCTACACGTACTTCGCGCCAGATATCGCCTACCACAAGAACAAACTCGACCGCGGTTTCGACCGCTGCATCGACATCCTGGGCGCCGACCACCACGGCTACATCAAGCGCATACAGTCCGTGGGGCACGTGTTCGGCCACCCCGGCCAGCCCGAAGTCGTCATCGGCCAGCTCGTGAACCTCTTCCGCGACGGCGAGGCCGTCCGCATGTCCAAGCGCACGGGCGAGATGGTGAGCTTCGAGGAGCTCATCGAGGAAGTCGGCGTCGACGCGACGCGCTACCTCATGCTCTCGCGCTCGACTGACCAGGCCATCGACTTCGACATCGAGCAGGCAAAGCGCCAAGATGCGAGCAACCCGGTGTACTACGTGCAGTACGCGCACGCGCGCATCTGCAGCCTGCTGCGCAAGGCAGCGGCATGCCGCGGCATCGACGCGCAAGACCCCGACGAGGTTGCCGCGTTGCTCATCCCGGCAGACGTCGACCTCTCCATGCTAGGGGAGGAAACGGAGCTTGCCCTGGCCCGCTGCATCGACGAGTTTCCGGAAATCGCGGCCAGCTGTGCGCGCGACCTCGCGCCGTTCAGGCTCACGCATTACGCGCAGGACCTCGCAAGCGCATTCCACCAGTTCTACACCCAGTGCCATTGCATCTGCGATGACGAAGCGCTCATGAACGCCCGCATGTTCGCCGCCGACGCCGCCCGCCGCGTGCTTCGCAACGCGCTGGGCCTGCTAGGCGTTTCCGCACCCACCCACATGTAAGACGAGGAGATTTCAAGCCATGTCCATCGCACCGCAAAGAGAGCACGTCGAGCCTGACAATCTGACCGCGCACGACCTCGTGAAGGTCATGCCGCGCACCATGAAAATCGAGAACGGGACGGTCAGCGTCGGGGGCGTGAACGTGCTCGACATCGTCCGCGACTACGGGACGGCGTTGTTCGTCTACGACGAGGACCACTTCCGTCAGCAGCTCAAGACCTTCAAGAACGAATTCGCGATCCGCTACCCGCAAAGTGACGTCATCTACGCCGCCAAGGCCTTCTGCACCGTCGCCACCGACAAGATCGTGGCCGAAGAGGGCTGCGGAATCGACGTGGCAAGCGGCGGCGAACTGGCGTTCGCCAAGGCGGCGGAGTTCCCCATGGACATGGTCTTCGCCCAGGGCAACAACAAGACACCGCAGGAGATCGCCGAATGCGTCGAGGCAGGTGTGGCCTGTTTCGTCGTCGACACACACGAGGAACTCGACCGTATTTCCGCCGAGGCCGTCAAGCACGGCGTCACGCAGAAGATCATCCTGCGCATCTGCCCGGGCATCGAGGCGGACACGCACGCCTACATCCAGACGGCCAACGAGGATTCCAAGTTCGGCTTCAACATCCGCAACGGCGCGGCGCAGGCCGCCACGGAATACGCGCTGTCGCTGCCGAACCTCGACTTGGCGGGCTACCACTGCCATATCGGCTCGCAGATTTTCGAGCTCAAGTCCTACGCCGAGGCCATCTACACGATGTTCGCGTTCATGAACGACATGCGCGAGGCGCTCGGCTACACGGCGCGCGTGCTCGACATCGGCGGCGGTCTGGGCATCCCGTACACTGTCTATGACGCGCCGGCCACCATCGCGCAGTTCGCGCAGGTGGTGACCAACGCCATCCACGCGTGCTGCGACGAGTTCGACTACCCGTACCCGCACCTCTACACCGAGCCCGGTCGTTCCATCGCCGCCAACGCTGGCATCACGCTCTACACGATCGGCTCGGTCAAGGAAGTGCCCAACATCTGCACCTACGTCGCCGTCGACGGCGGCATGACCGACAACATCCGCACGGCGCTCTACGGCTCGAAATACGAGGCCTTCGTCGTCGAGCACGCTGAAGAGCCGCGCACGATGATCTGCGACATCGTTGGCAAGCACTGCGAGAGCGGGGATGTCGTCGTCAAGAACTCCGCGCTGCAGCCCTGCACTGCCGGCGAGCACATCTGCGTGCTGGGCACGGGCGCCTATTGCAACGAGATGGCGAGCAATTACAACCGCCAGGTTCGCCCGGGCATCGTGCTCGTGAAAGACGGCCAGGTGCGTGAAATCGTGCGTCGCG
>CASDTD010000292.1 GCA_949283445.1 uncultured Coriobacteriia bacterium
CGCTCCTTCACGCAGGCAACGGCCGTATCGATCTGCGCCGCCGTATGCGCACGACCGTATGCGGAAAGCACAGCGTCGTCGAAACTCTGCGCACCGATGCTGAAGCGGTCCACTCCCAGCGCGAAGAGGTCCTTGACCATCGCCGCATCCAGGGAATCCGGGTTGCACTCCACGGTGAATTCCTCGACGTTTCCAGGTTGACGGAAAGAGAGAGCAGGTAGACAAGCGAGTTCAGGCGGCGCGACCCCAGATAGCTGGGAGTGCCGCCGCCCAGGTATATGGTCTTGACGCCGCCCAGCAGACCCGCCTTCGACGCGCGGCGCAGCGCAAGCGAAAGCGCGTCAACGTACGCGTCCATGAGTGTATCGTCGTTGCAGGCCCGCGTGGAGAAATCGCAGTACGCGCAGCGTTTCACGCAGAAGGGAATGTGCAGGTACAACGCTTCGATCATCGCACGTGCTCTCTGGCCGCGTCGAAAAGGCGCTCGAAGTCCTTCCGTGTCACGGCCTCGCTCAAATCACGCCTAAACTGTGCTGCCCCCGGCAGTCCGTGCACGTAGCCCGGCAGCTGGGCGCGCAGCGGTGAGAAGTAGCCATCCGGGTGGAATTGCGCGTAGAGCTCGAAATGCGCGCGCATGGTCTCGATGCGCTCGGCGGGCGTCGGGTCTGTTCCCTCGAAAATCCACGGGTTACCCCGTGCCCCGCGAGCGACAAGCACGGCATCCACGCCGCATTCCGCACACATGCGCAATGCATCTTCGTAGCTGAACACGTCCCCGCTGCCGGCAACGGGAATAGAAACGGCTTCTTTCACCGCAGCGATGATGCTCCAGTCGGCCTGACCGCGATACATCTGCTCGGCACTGCGCCCGTGCACGGCGACGAGTGCGGCGCCGGCGTCTTCCATGCGGCGCGCGAACTCGACGGCGGTATCGTCGCCCGTCAGCCAGCCGCTCCTGAACTTGACGGTGATTGGCACCTCCGGGCAGGCGGACACCATGGCGCGCACGATGTCTGCGGCCAGCTGCGGTGTCTTCATGAGCGCCGAGCCCTCGCCCTTCTTCACCACCTTGTGCACAGGGCAGCCCATGTTCACGTCGATGAAGGCCAGACGTTCGCTCAGACGCTGCGCGACCTCAGCGGCCTCGCATGCCATAAGCTGCGGGTCGTGCCCGAACAGCTGCACGGCGAGCGTCTGTTCCTCCGGCGCAGGCTCGGTGAGCTGCCAGGTCTTCTCACCGGCATAGAACAGCCCCGAGGCACTGACCATCTCCGAGTATGTGAGCCCCGCGCCGTGACGCAGGCACAGCGTGCGAAAGGCTCTATCCGTGACGCCCGCCATGGGGGCGAGCCACAACGGCTGCTCGAAATACGTGTCGGGAATGCGCGCCATGCGTTGCCGCTTTCGCGAAGAAGCGCAGTGCGCTATTCGTCCACGGACAAGATGGCCATGAACGCCTCTTGCGGCACCTCGACATTGCCGATGCTCTTCATGCGCTTCTTGCCCTCTTTCTGCTTTTCCAGCAGCTTGCGTTTGCGCGAGATGTCACCGCCATAGCATTTGGCCAGCACGTCCTTGCGCCGCGCGCGCACCGTTTGACGTGCGATGATGCGGCTGCCGATGGCCGCCTGGATGGGCACCTCGAACAGCTGTTGCGGGATGATGCCCTTGAGCTTTTCGGCCAGCGCCCTGCCGCGCGTGTAGGCTGCGTCGCGGTGCACGATGCAGGAAAGCGCATCGACCGGGTTGCCCGCCAGAAGGATGTCGAGCTTCACAAGATCGCTCGCCTTATAGCCGATGACGTCGTAGTCCAACGAGGCGTAGCCCTTGGTGCGGCTTTTCAGCTGGTCGAAGTAGTCCATGATGACCTCAGACAGGGGCATCTCGAACTTGAGCTCCACGGTGTTCTGCGACAGGTACTGCATGTTCTTGAAATCGCCGCGGCGCTCCGTCGTGAGCTCCATCACCGCGCCGATAAAGTCGGGCGGCACGATGATGTCGGCCGTGACGTACGGCTCCTCGATGTGGTCGAGCGCCGCCGGGTCGGGCATCTCCTGGGGCGAGTGCACCATGAAATCCTCCCCGCCGGCCAGGTAGGCGTGGTATTCCACGGAGGGCGCCGTGGCGATGAGG
>CASDTD010000293.1 GCA_949283445.1 uncultured Coriobacteriia bacterium
CGCGCACTCGCGTGCCGTGCGTTGCTTGGCGGACGCCTTGAGCTTGATGCGCACGAGCTCGACGATGAGCGCGAGCGCCAGCACCACGTAGATAACGAACTTCTCGAGCGCGATGCCGATGACCTCGACGCCTGTGTGGAAGCCCAGGCTCTCGACGGTCAGCAGGCAACCGACGACGGCCATGAACACGAGCGCCAGAACTTTGATGCCCGCGTTGCTGTTCACGAAGTTGGACACCTGGTCCACGAACGCCATCATCAGCAGGATGGCCACCATGACGGCGATGATCATGATGATGAGCTGATCGGCAAGGCCCACCGCCGTGATGACGGAGTCGATGGAGAACACGAGGTCCATGGCCATGATGGTGCCCACGGCCTGCGGCAGGGAGATGCGATGGGCGTTGCGTTCCTCGATGCTTTCCTCACCCGTGGCAAGGCGGCGCATCTCGAGAAGCTCGGAAGCGCCCTTGTACACGAGGTACAGGCCGCCGGCCAGCAAGACGAGGTCGCGCACGGACACGCCGTGTGACCAGAAGCCGAGGTTGATGGTGAACAGAGCGGTGGTCATGTGCACAAGGGCAGACGCGAAGCACAGGAAGATGATGCGCATGATGAGCGCGCCCGCAAGGCCGAGCCTGCGGCCAAGATGCTGCTTTTCGGGCGGAAGACGGTCGCTGGTGATCGTGATGAACACGAGATTGTCGACGCCGAGCGCCAGCTCGAGAAACAACAGCGTGACAAGCGTCACCCAGGTTTCCGGCATCATGAAAATCGACAAATCCATTATCTGGTTCTCCTCTTTCATCGAGGCCCATGCGGTATGAAATCCCGCTCGGGCCATTTGGTATCGGCGCATGAAAAAGACCCACAGCGCAGGCCCTTTTCAGGTCTGTGCTGCGGGTCTCGTCGATTAAGGCGAACCAGATGCTATTGCATCTTGCTGTTGGCTTTGCCGCGTGCATGCCGCACGTGACTACTCCCCCGGAGCAGGTACAGCATACCAAGCGCGGGCACGATACGCGAGAGCGCTCACGATTTTGTCACAAGTTCGTTGCGCGAGCGGCAGGGTCGTCCGGCGCGCCGCCGCCCCCTTACTGCTGCGCCCGTTTCGTGAAGCGCATCGTGAGCAGCGTGAACCCGCACGCGGCCAACGAGAACACCGCGCCCACGAGCCCCGCGAAATGCATGCCGATGCCACCGACGACGACACCCCCGATTGCGGTGCCGAACGCGATGCCGATGTTGAACGACATGGGCTCGATGGAGGCGGCCAGCGTCAGTGCCTTGGGATATTCGCTGCGCGCCGTGCCGATGAACAGCGAGACGCAGGGCGTCGAGAGTATGTACATGGAAAGGGCGATGCCGAGCACTATCGCAACCCCAGGTACCGTCGCGCCGCCTGCGAGAAAAAGCCCCAGCAGCAAAAACGCCTGGATAACGAACGTGACCACGAGCGCCGGCAAGCCAAAGCGCGACTCCGCCCAGCCAGACAGCAGATTGGAGATGAAGCACATGCACCCGTAAGCCATGAGCACAGCGCTCGCGCCTACCGGAGATAAGCCTAGAACCTCTTCCAGATACGGGGTAACGTAGCCATAGAAGACGTAGACAGCGCCCACACCGAACACGAAGATGACCATGCCCGAGAGGATGCGGGCATCCCCGAGCATGGGGATTTGCTCGCGCACCGTGGCGGGCTCGTCGGTCGCCCCCGTTTTGGGCAGCATGGCCACAAGCGCGATGCTCACCAGCACGGCAAGCACGAGCGTCGCATCGAGCGCAACATGCCAGCTCAGATATTCTGCTGCGAGCTTGCCCAGAGACGTCGAGAGCACCATCGCGACGGAAAAGGCGGCGTACACGACAGAAATCACGAACGGCACCTTCTTCATGCCGACGAATTCCGGGATGAACGTGACGCCGACCGCCAGCAGCGCGCCGGATACCGCGCCCATCAGCACGCGCGCCACGAGAAGCAGTTCGAAGTTCGAGGAGAAGACAGCAAGCGCATTAGCCGCGCAGAACACGATGCAGTAGGCGATGAGCAGACTGTAGCGCTTGAAGCGCCCGGTGCCCAGCGCCAGCAGCGGCGTGCAGATGGCGTACGCGACGGCAAACGAGCTCATGAGCTCGCCCACGCGCGAGAGCGAGATGTCGTAGTTTGCCGCGATGTCCGCCTCGATGCCGATGACGATGAACTCCGAGCATCCCAGGCCGAAGCCGAGCACCACGAGCAACATCAGGCATATCCTCTTACGCGCAGCAGACATGCGCACCATCCTTTCTCAGACCGTCCAACCACACAGGGCTGCGTGCGCCGCGCACTTCGCTGCCCGCAGATGAAAGCCGGCAAGCTCCTGCAAGCCCTCCGGCGCTTCCAAAAAAGGGTCCCGTCCTAGCACACGAGGAGGAACCAATCTGCCAGCTCCTCGGGCGTGCAGGGCGTTTCGTTTTCAAACCACCATACGATGGCTTGGCAAAACGCGCTCGTCAAGAGCTCGACGGCGAGCCCCTTGGGCACCTGCTGGTCCAGCGGCGGCATCTTGCGCTCGAACAGCAGGGCGAGCTGGCGGCGGAAGTACTCGGTGAAGCGCGGCTCCCCTTCTTTCAGCAGCTTGCCGCAGACCGCGCCGTGCGTATCGCGCAGATGGTAGAGCAAGTGCGCGAGCAGGCCGTGCAGTCCCTCGTCGTCCAGAGAAGCATGCGTCACGCACTGCGAGCTCACGCCCTCGAAGATATGATCGAACATCTCCACGCACATCTGCCCCAGCAAATCGTCCTTCGTCTCGAAATGGTCATAGAAAGTGCTGCGGCCGACGTCTGCCCTGTCGATGATCTGCGCGACCGTGATCTGGCTGTAATGGGCATCTGCCATCAGCGTCTCGAATGCGCTGTATATGGCCTGCCGCGTCTTTCGCTGCCGTCTGTCCATCGAGCTCCTCCGTACACTTTCGCGATTATGTTCGGTAAACACCATTCCGGGCGGATTGATTGTTCACGTCTGCAAACACTTCCATTATACCGAACATAGAGTTCGATAACGTATAGACAGTCTGAAGAGGATATTCCATGGTCGACAAGATCGAGGCCCTGTTGGAATGGGGCGGAACGAAGAAGGACATCACACTGCTGGTCATTTCGGCCATCGCCGTCATCGCGAGCTTCGCCTACGAGCAACTCTACCCTGACAACCCGCTGCCCGTGGACCCGGCCTGGATTGCCATCATATTGTGCGGCCTACCCATCGTCATCGAGGCGGTTATCGGGCTCGTCACCGCATTCGATATCAAGGCAGACGTCCTCGTCTCCATCGCGCTTATCGCCTCCATCATCATCGGCGAGTATTTCGCCGCCGGAGAGGTCGCCCTCATCATGCAGCTGGGCAGCCTGCTCGAGGAGCTGACGGTAGCGCGCGCCCGCGCCGGCATCGAGCACCTCGTGGAGCTCACGCCGCGCACCGCGCGCATCGTGGATACCGACGGCTCCGAGCGCAAGGTGGCAGCACAAGACGTACAGCTCGCGCAGACGGTTCGCGTACTGCCCGGCGAGACGATTCCCGTGGACGGGCGCATCATCACCGGCAGCACCAGCGTCGACGAGTCCGTCATGACGGGAGAGTCGTTGCCCGTGGACAAGCAGGCGGGCGACGAGGTCTCTTCAGGGACCGTCAACCAGTTCGGCGCCATCGACATCGAGGCGACGCGCGTGGGCGAAGACAGCTCCATCGCGCGCATGGCGCGTCTCGTGCAGAGCGCGGATGCCGGCAAGGCGAAAATCGTGCGTATGGCAGACCGCTGGGCGACCTGGATCGTCGTCGGCGCGCTGGCCGCGGCCATCGGCATCTACATCGCCACGGGGGAAATCCTGCGCTCCGTCACCGTGCTCGTCGTGTTCTGCCCCTGCTCGCTGGTGCTGGCAACCCCCACCGCCATCATGGCCGCCATCGGCAACGCGACCAAGCACGGCTTCCTCGTGAAGGAAGGCGACGCGCTCGAGCGGCTGGCGCGTGTGAAGAAGATGGTGTTCGACAAGACCGGCACGTTGACCAAGGGCGAACCGCGCGTATCTGCTCTCGTGCCGCTGCGGGAATCCGGGCTTTCACGCACGGAGCTCTACCGGCTCGTGGCCAGCGCCGAGCTGAGAAGCGAGCATCCCCTGGGGCGCGCTATCGTCGCCTGTTCTCGCGAAGAGGGACTCGATGTGCCCGAACCGCAAGAGTTCGAGATGATGCCCGGACACGGCGTCGCAGCAACCGTCGAAGACAAGCGCGTGCTGGCAGGCAACCTGCAGATGATGGCCGACGCGGGCATTTC
>CASDTD010000294.1 GCA_949283445.1 uncultured Coriobacteriia bacterium
CGGCGCGTGCGATCGCCTTCTCGTGTAAAGTGTCCATGGCGGTCGTTCCTTCCTCTAGAGCCGATGTTGTGGTGACTACGATTCTAGGGAACGGCCGCTGCCCTTTGCAGGGGCATCGGCACGACGCCTTACACCAAATTCAGTGACGCGACCCGCTGGGGCACTGCAAGTGTGCCCCAGCGGTTTATCTTGACCATTTCAGGCTGCTTTCTGGTCAGAATTGCACGCGGGGGCAGTGCGTTCGCATCGGGCTGTGCCCCGGCATGTGTTTTCGTCCATCTCTTTTGTCTGCGCAGAGTGGTTTCCTGATAATCTAACGGCGTAACACGTTCGTTGATTGAAATATCGGTTACGTAACCGTATGATTAGCTACTGCATGTAACTGATGTGAACGCGCCTGATAGGGAAGGGAACGGCACACATATGATGTACGTGGATTTTCAGGGCGAGAAGCTGTCCATGCTCGCCATGGGCACGATGCGCCTGCCGGTTATCGATGGTGATGATGCGCATATCGACGTTCCGGCTGCCGAAGAGATGATCGATTACGCCTACAACAACGGCGTCAATTACTTCGATACCGCCTGGGGCTATCATGGTGGCAATTCCGAGAAAGTGGTGGGCGCGGCGCTGTCCCGTTACGAGCGCGGCAGCTTCAACCTCGCTTCGAAATTCCCCAGCTATGACACGAGCAACTTCGGCAAGCACGAGAAAATCTTTGCCACGCAGCTCGAGAAATGCCAGGTCGACTACTTCGACTTCTATCTGCTTCATAATATCAATGAGGGCAACATCGACCAGTATATGGACGAGGACACCTATCACACGGTGGCATATTTCAAGCAGCAGAAAGAAGCTGGCAAGATCAGGCATCTGGGCTTTTCCACGCACGGCAATTGGGACACGTTCAAGCGCTTCATGGACCGCTTCGGCGACGATATGGAGTTCTGCCAGATTGAGTGCAATTATCTGGACTGGACATTCCAGGACGCCAAGAAGAAGGCCGAATACCTGGCCGAGCGAGGCATTGCCGTGTGGATCATGGAACCGTTGCGTGGCGGGTATCTGTGTTCGTTTGACGAAGGCCAGGCGGCGCGGCTCGCCGTGCACCGTCCCGACACGAGCGCTGTTGAATGGGCGCTTCGCTGGCTGCAGACCAAGCTTCCGCAATCGGTCGTGCTGACCGGCGCCAGCACACTTGCGCAGCTGCAGGAAAACGTCCGCATCTTCTCCGAGGGAAACTCGCTTTCCGCAGAGGAGCTCGCGACGCTCGACGGTATCGCCCAGGAAATGATCGAAGACATCGGCTTGCCCTGCACGGCTTGCCGTTACTGTGTGTCGCATTGCCCAGTGGGGCTGGACATCCCCCATCTGCTCGAGCTCTTCAACGAGTACCGCTCCAAGCAGGGGGAGGATTGGTTCATTCCGTCCATGGCAATCGGGCTTTTGCCCGAGGACAAGCGCCCCAGCGCGTGCATCGGCTGTGGTTCATGTCATGACGTCTGCCCGCAGGCGCTGGCCATCCCCGAGGCGCTTGAAGAGTTGGCCAAAAACGTGGAGAAAGCATAGGGCGTCAGCTTCTGCAAGCGCGTGACAAACCTGACAGTGCCTTAAGCACCTGTTACATAAACGGACCCGGGCGTTGTGCTTGGGTCCGTTCGCGTTTCAGGGTACGTGTGTGGTGGCGGCGTGGCCGGATGCATATGCTGCCGCTGCGGGCACCAGCGCTTGCGCGTGGCCTTCTACGAGAATTCGATGATGGCGAAGAGCTTTCCGTCTCCAGAGGAAAGCGTGTAGCAGCGCCTGTTTTCGTCCTCGTAGAGCGTTGGTACGATGACCTGCCCGAGCTTGGCCTGTCCTTCGTGCACGATGCGCAGATGCGTGGGCTCGAAGTCTTTCGGCAGGTATTCGTAGGCGACGCGGACGTATTGGGCGTTGTTCATATGCCCGTTGAAGTCGATGTCCGAGCGCTGAACCATGACGGGCTCTAAGGTGACAGGCTGTACATCGGGCAGTTTGATCTTGCGCTTGCCGTATTCGAGCGGGTATTTCTCTCCGCCCACGGTCTCGTCGATGATGTCTTGGGGAACTTTGAGCATCTTGTTGTCGGCGAAACGCACGAACACGCCGGCTGCCCAGCATGTCGCCACTGCCTTGCCGTCTTCATCGAAGATGCAGGTGTTGCGGTAACCCAAGGGGCCGCGCACGTCGTAAATCCAGGTCTTGACGGTGAGCTTTTCGCCATAGGCCGGACGGCGGTGGACGAACACCTCGCGTGATGCCACCATCATCGCGGCGTCTTGCTCGTCGAGCCAGGCGCGCATCTTGGGCATGTCGTCCATCCACAGCATCGAGCAATCCTGCATAAGCGTTACCGTTGAGAGCAGAGTCTGCGTGCCTGTCCAGTCGGTGCAGCTCGTCGTCACACGTGTTTCGTAGGTGTACATAATCTCCTCGGTTCTACAAATGTGGGCATGGGGGATATGATAGGCCTTTCATACAGGCGTATGATGTGATTTCACATTCGTTAACAAGCCGAAACGGGCGAGAAGGCACATGTCCTGCGCGAGCTGTCAGGGATTGACGCGCCTGCGAGCAGACGAAATGCCGCGAGCTCGCAATCGCGCAAAAACTGCGCACGTGCAAGGGTTGCGCGGGTAGAAGGCTCGCAGGAACGCAGATTCTTGACGTACTCCGTATCAGCAGTTCGCAGCTGTGCACATCTTGCGCAGCTGCGAGGGCAAAAGCGGGGAGCTCGTGAGCGGCTCTGCGTGAGTGCATTCTGGTACCGTTCGAAAGAAAGATGTGAAACGTCGGTACTTTATCACTCTACTGTGCTAAAGTATTGCAGCGTTGAAGCTGCTTCTGCTGCACAGTTTCGACGTATCGACATGAAGACGATTCAGGAGTGTCTTTGCCGGGACGCTTCAAAATGTAGACATGTGTTTTCGCGAGAGGCAAAGGAGAACGAAGACGATGATTCCCAAGACGCCACGCGGGTTTCGCGACGTGCTGCCTACCGAGGCGGCCTGGCGGCGGTCCTTGAAAGAGGCGATGTTCACGCGCTTCGACTTGTGGGGCTATCTGCCGGTCGAGACGCCGACCGTCGAGCTTCTCGACGTGCTCGAGTTGGACGGTGGGCTGTCGGACATGCCGTTTCGGTTCTTCGACAGCGACAACCAGCTGCTCGTCTTGCGCCCCGACGTGACCTTGCCCGTAGCGCGCCTGACGGCGTTGCGTCTGGCTGGGCAGGAAGGCCCGTTCCGGCTTTGCTACGACCAGTCCGTCTTCGTGGAAAACGACTCCACCTACGGGCAGGACCGTCAGCTGCGCCAGCTGGGCGTCGAGTTCATCGGCGCGCGCGGCGCAGTCGCGGATGCGGAAGTGCTCGTGCTGTTGTTCGAGGCGCTCGAGGCGGCGGGGCTGACAGATTTCACGGTCGCCATCGGCGCGGTGGGCGTGCTGAACGCCCTGGTTGCCGAGGCAAGCGACGATGCGGGTTGGCAGGCCGAGGTGCTCGCGGCGTTTCACGCGTCCAACATCGTCGGGCTGGGCCGCCTCGTGGACGATGGGCGCGCCAAGCCCATCTACGCGCAGGCCATCGGCAAACTCGCGCGCATCCGGGGCGGTGCCGAGGCCATCGAAGCTTGCCGCGAGATTGTGAGCCCGCTGGGGTGCGAGGACGGCCTCGACGAGCTGGAGCAGACGTTGGAGCTGGTCAATGCGAACATCACGTCGGGAAAGCTGCTCGTCGATTTCTCCGTCATCTCGTCGTTCGATTACTACACCGGCATGGTGTTCAAGGCGTTCGCCCCGCAGGTGCCCGCGGCTCTGGCAAGTGGCGGGCGTTATGACAGCACGCTCGAATCGTTCGGGTATCCGCAGCCGGCCGCCGGGTTTGCCATTGTGCTCGAGCAGCTCATGGGCGCGCTCGAGGCACAGGGCGTGGTCCCGCCGGACATCGCGCCGGAACAGACCGTCGACGACGATGACGCGCTGGCAATGTTCGCGCGTGCGCGTGCCTTGCGCGAGCAGGGAATGCGCGTCGTGTTGGGAGGGGGTCGCTCATGACGCAGCGCAATTTGAAGATCGCCATCCCGAAAGGCTCGCTGTACGCGGACACGGTCGCGCTGCTTTCGCAGGCGGGGCTCGACACGACGGGCTTGGAAGACCCCGGACGGCACCTCATCATCTCGAATCCGGGGGTCGATTTCATCATCGTGCGCCCCACCGACGCGCCGGTGTTCACGACGTACGGCGGCGCCGACTGCGGCATCTGCGGCAAGGACACGCTGGTCGAAGCCGACCTCGACGTGCTCGAGCTCGTCGACCTCAAGTATGGCTACTGCCGTTTCGTGGTGGCCGAGCCCGAAGACAGCGCGGGTAAGGCGGAAGGTGCCTACGACCGTCTGGGCGTGCTGCGCGTCGCCACGAAGTATCCGCGCATTACGCGTTCGTATTACGAGGCGCACGGCGTGCAGGCCGACATCGTGAAGATGCACGGCAACATCGAGCTTGCGCCCATCGTGGGCATGGCCGACCGCATCGTGGACATCACGGCCACAGGCACGACCTTGCGGGAAAACCACCTGCGCATCGTCGACGAGGTACTCGCGTCGACGGCCCGCTTCATCGCCAACACCGCCGCCGTGCGCACCGACCCGCGCGTCATCGAGCTAGCGGTCACGTTGGAGGAGCTGACCCGCGAAAACGAGGTCACGATGAGCTAGGCTTAAGGTCTGACAAGACAGCAACGTTCACGCACCCGCCGCATGAAGCGACGGGTTTCAGATAGGAGATGCACATGAGAAAGATCGTCTTGGAAGAGGGGCAGTCCTTCACCCCTGACATGCTCGAGCGCGACAGCGCGTTCGACGCGGCAGCGCTCAAGGCCGCAACCGACATTGTCGCGACCGTGCGCGAAAAAGGCGATGCCGCCCTGCGCGCGTATTCCGAGCAGTTCGACCACGTCACGCTCGATGCGCTCGAGGTGACCGAAGAGGAAATGGAAGCCGCCGTGAAGGCCGTCGACGAGGACTTCATCCGCTCCGTCGAATACGCGGCTGACAATATCAGCGAATTCCACGAGCGCGAAAAGCAGCAGTCGTGGTTCACGACGCGCGACGATGGCGCCATCACCGGCCAGCGCGTCACGGCGCTGCAGCGCGTGGGCATCTACGTG
Organism: uncultured Coriobacteriia bacterium; assembly: GCA_949283445.1. The sequence goes on from CASDTD010000294.1 coordinate 5,183, forward strand.
CCGGGCGGGCGTGCTCAGTACCCGTCGACGGTGCTCATGAACGCGATTCCCGCCGCCGTGGCCGGTGTGGACGAGATTATCATGTGCACGCCGCCTTCCAAGGATGGCAGTGTGAACCCCTACACGCTCGTGGCGGCGCAGGCCGCCGGCGTCGACCGCATCTTCAAGGTGGGTGGCGCGCAGGCCATTGCCGCCATGGCGTACGGCACTGAGACCGTCCCGCGCGTCAACAAGGTCACCGGCCCCGGCAACGCGTTCGTCGCCGCTGCGAAAAAGCTCGTCAACGGCGATGTCGGCATCGACATGATTGCCGGTCCCTCCGAGGTCTGCGTGCTGGCCGACGAGACGGCCATCCCGGAGTTCGTCGCCATCGACCTCATGGCGCAGGCCGAGCACGACCCGAAGGCGACGTGCTATCTGGTGACGACCGAAGAGGGCATGCTGGAAGACATCGACGCCGCGCTCGCCGAGCTGCTCGAGCAGTCCGAGCGCCGCGAGATCACGGAAGCGTCGCTGGAGCATGGCGTCACCGTCGTGTGCAAGACGCTCACCCAGGCGTTCGAGGCGGTTAACGTCATCGCCCCGGAGCACCTGGAAATCAACATGGCCGACCCCTTCGAGCTGCTGGGCTCCGTGCGCAACGCGGGCGCGATTTTCCTGGGGCCGTGGACGCCGGAAGCCGTAGGCGATTACGTCGCGGGTCCCAATCACACCCTGCCCACCGGCGGCACGGCGGCCTATTCCAGCCCGCTTTCCGTCGATGATTTCATCAAGAAGTCCTCGGTGCTCAGCTATTCCTATGACGCGCTCGAGGCCGACGCGGACGCCGTCGAGACGATGGCAGCGCGCGAGGGTTTGTGGGCGCACGGTCGCTCGGTCGACTTGCGCTTGCAGTTCATGAAGTACGTGCAAGAGCAGCTTGCCGCCGGCGGCGAAGACGAGGGCTGCGGCTGCGGGCACGATCACGACCACGAGTAATGGGCGCTGACGGCCACGTGGGACACGATGAGGAAGGGAACGAGACGCTCGCTATGAAACAGGTCTGCGATTCAGCACCGGCGCTTCAGGGCATGGTGCCCTACGACCCCAAGTACCTGAAAGCCGACGTGCTGCTGTCGGCAAACGAGAGCCCGTGGGATATCCCCGCCGAAGTGCGCGCGAACGTGCTGGAGCGTCTGGCAACGCTCGCGTTCAACCGCTATCCCGACCCGCTTGCCAACGGTCTGCGCGCGAAGCTCGCCCAGCACTGGGGCGTGAAGACGGCCAATGTGCTCGTTGGCAACGGCGGCGACGAGTTGCTCTACGACCTCTTCGCCGCATGGGGCGGCCCGGAGCGCACGCTGCTCAACTTTCCGCCGACGTTTTCCGTGTACGAGACGAACGCTGCGCTCACGGGCACGCAGGTGGTGAACCTGCCGCGCGAAGGCGAGGACTTCCACATCGACGTCGACAAGACCGTCGCGTATCTGCAGCAACACGATGTCAGCATCGTCGTGTTGACCAGCCCCAACAACCCGACGGGCATGTCCACGCCGGTCGAAGACATACGTCGCGTTCTCGACGCGACCGATGCGCTCGTGCTCGTGGACGAGGCATACGGCGAGTTCTCGAGCACGACCTGCCTGCCGCTGCTTTCCGATTACGAGAACCTCGCCATTTTGCGCACGTTTTCCAAGGCATACCGCTGCGCCGGCGTGCGTTTGGGCTATCTTCTCGCGAACGCGTCAGTCATCGACGAGTTCAAGAAGGTGCGCCAGCCCTATTCGGTCGACGCGCTCAGCCAGACCGTGGCCGAGGAGGTCATCGACCATGTGGATTTGTTCACGGAGAGCATCGAGCGCATCAAGGCGGCGCGTGAGGTGCTCGTCGAAAGACTGAGTGCGCTGGAAGATGTGCAGGTGCATCCCAGCGATGCCAACTTCATCTTGATTCACGTTCCCTTCGCGACGCATGTGTGGAAGGAACTGCATGAAAAGCATTCGGTGCTCGTCCGCAACGTGTCGGGCGACCCACGTCTGCCAGGTTGCCTGCGCGTGAGCGTCGGCACGCAGGAGGAAAACGAGAAGTTCCTGGCCGCGCTCGAGGACGTTTTGTCTCTCTAACGCGCCGCATTCGAAAGGCAGGGTTGTCATGGGAAGATACGCTGAGCTCGCCCGCGCGACGAAGGAGACGGACATCGTCGTCGAGCTCGATTTGGATGGCACGGGCGTGACCGACATCAACACGGGCGTGCCGTTTTTCGACCATATGCTCGACGCGTTCGGACGTCACGGGCTGTTCGACCTTTCCGTCACCGTGAAAGGCGATGTGGAAGTCGACGCGCATCACACGGTGGAGGATTGCGGCATCGTGCTCGGGCAGTGCTTCGCCGCCGCGCTGGGCGATTGCGCCGGCATCACGCGGTATGGTTCGATCGCTCTTCCCATGGACGAGGCGCTGGTCTTGGCGGCCGTGGACATCTCGGGGCGCGGGCAGGCGCACTGCGCCGTGGAGCTGCCGGCCACGCGCGTCGGCGCTTTCGACACGGAGCTGGCCGACGAGTTCTGGATCGCGTTTGCCGCCAACGCGCAGCTGACCTTGCATCTGCGTTCGCTTGCCGGGCGCAACACGCATCATCTGCTCGAGGCGTCGTTCAAGGCGGCGGCCCGCGCGCTGATGGAGGCGGTTTCCATCGACGGGCGCATCGCC
>CASDTD010000295.1 GCA_949283445.1 uncultured Coriobacteriia bacterium
GGTGTCGAGCAGCGTTTCCAGCTGCGCGAGCATGTCCGTGTCCAAGTCATTGCCCGGCTCGTCGAGTATGAGCACGTTGGGACGGTCCAGCAAGATGAGCATGAGCTGCAAGCGGCGCTTCTGCCCGCCGGAAAGGTCGCATACCGGGCAGCTGAACTGGGCCTGTTCGAACCCAAGTTCCTCGAGCAGCTGCATCGGGCCCATGGTCGTGCCGTCGGCAAGCTCGTAGCGCGTCTTGTACCGGCTGCACACCTCGCGCACGCGCGCGTCGCCCAGTTCGGTCAGCTCGTCGAGGTTCTGGCTCAAGACAGCGAACTTGACCGTCTGCCCAATCTCGATACTCCCCGACGTCGGCTTGAGCTTTCCCTGCACCAACGAGAGCAGCGTCGTCTTGCCCACACCGTTGCTGCCCAGAAGAGCGATGCGGTCGCCTGCGCCGATATTCCACTCCAGCGGTTCAAGGATGACCTGGTCACCCCATTTATACGAGGCGTTCTTGAAGTGGATGACCTTCTTTCCCAGGCGCGACATGGCGCTTCTGCGCAGCTCCACTTTATTGCGCAGCGGCGGGTCGTTGGCAATGAGGTCGCGCGCCGCCTCGACGCGAAACCGCGGTTTGCTCGAACGCGCCTTGGCACCACGCGCAAGCCAGGCAAGCTCGCGACGCAAGATGTTCTGGCGCTTTTCCTCGGCCACCCGCTCGAGGCGCTCGCGCTCGACACGCTGCTGAATATACGCGGAATAGCCGCCCTCGAACGGCGTGATCGTGCCGTCGTGCACTTCCCACATCTTGAGGCAGACTTCGTCGAGAAACCAGCGGTCATGCGTCACGACGAGCAGGGCGCCCTCGCCCTCATGCCAACGGTGCTTGAGGTGCTCGGCCAGCCAGTGGATACCCTCGATGTCCAGGTGGTTGGTGGGCTCGTCCATCATGATGACGTCCCAATCGCCAATGAGCACGCGAGCCAGGTCAACGCGCCGGCGTTGTCCGCCGGAAAGCGTACCGACTGGCGCGTCCCATGCGATGTCGCCGGTAAGAGCCGCGAGGATATCGCGGATGCGCGCGTCGGCCGCCCATTCGTATTCGGGCGCATCGCCCACGATGGCGTGCCCGACCGTTTCGGCGTCGTCCAGATTGTCGCGCTGCGCAAGCACCCCCACCGTCGTCGTGTTCGTCTTCACCACGCGCCCCGTATCGGGCTCGTAGGCACCCGACAGCACGTTGAGCAGCGACGACTTGCCGTCGCCGTTGCGCCCGACGATGCCAATGCGGTCGCCCGTGTCAACGCCAAGCGAAATGGAATCGAAAATCTTTGCCGTGGGAAACTCCAGCCCCACGTTCTCGCAACCGAGCAGAAATGCCATGCGCGCAATCCTTCATGTAGACAGACAGCACAATAGTATATGACACGTAAACCGGTACTCTGGCGACACGAAAACGGCTTTTTCGCCCTGTGTCGGTCGCCAAAATACCGGTTTGCAAAGTCGGTACCATCGAACTGCTTACGCAGGTCCGTTGATTCCCGCCGTCTACCTTTCCCTGTCGGAAAACGCCACACCCGCCTTGCCGGCGACGCGCGGCATGGCCTGTACTTCACCCGCGAACATGGTGCCGACGTTCTTGCCAGCAATGAAGTCGTCGACCTCGTCCCAGGTCTTGAAACCGCGCATGTCAGTGTCGCTGGCGAAGAACACGCGGTACACATAGCCCACGGCCAGCGCCTGGAACGCGTCTTTGCTGTACTCGGTGATGAGCCGGTAGCCCAGCTTCTCCATGGCCTGCACCGCTTCGGGGTGCGCCGCGACGGTCTTTTCTTCGTCGACCGAAGCGGCGGTGTTGATGGTGGAAAAGCCGTCCGGGGAATCCTCGTCGAACTGCACTTCCTTGCCGATGACGTCGAGCCTGCCCATGCCGGGCAAGCCCACGAACGGCGCGACGGTGAAGCCGTGCACGGCATCTTGCGCAACGCGCCCGCTCAGCAACGCGTCGACTTCCTCCCAGCTGGCAAAGCACAGCACGCGCTTGTCGTCGGTGAAGAAGATGCTGCAGACCTCCGGCTGCGGAACAGGCGGCTGCTCGTATTCGTCGATGAGCTTGTAACCCCTGAGCTTCATGCGGTCGATCTGGTTGGCATGCAGCTTGAACGACGTCGTACGCTCGACGGCGATAAGCGGCGTCGAGGGTGCTTCTGCCGGCGAAGTGGAGGCAGCGACGAGCGG
>CASDTD010000296.1 GCA_949283445.1 uncultured Coriobacteriia bacterium
TCATGAAACAGCTCTACACGAACGGAACCATCCTCACCATGAACGACGAGGCGCCCACCGCCGAAGCCGTCCTTGTCAACAAAGGCAAAATCGAAGCTGTGGGAACGCTGGCAGAACTCGAGCCCAAAGCCAAACGCGCCGAACGCATCGACTTGCAGGGTGCCGTCATGTTGCCCGGCTTCATCGATTCGCACAGCCACATTGCCATGGCGTGCTTGTTTCCCCGTTTCTGCCCGCCGCCCATAGGCGACATCGACTCGCTGGAAAAGTTGCTCGAGGAGGTACGCGCGGCCATCGAAGCCAATCCGCCGAAAAAGGGCGCCTGGTTCATCGGCATGGGCTATGACAATGCGTTTTTCGAGGGCTCCAAGCACCCCACGAAAGACCAGCTCGACAGCATCAGCACAGACATTCCCATCGCCTTGATGCACGCAAGCGGGCACGTGGGCGTGCTCAACAGCAAGGGTCTGGAGCTTGCGGGCATCACACCCGACACGCCTGCACCTGAAGGCGGGAAGATCGACAAGGACGAGAACGGCCAGCTCACGGGCCTGCTGGAAGAAGGCGCGCTCATCGGGCTTCTGGGCTCGCAGGCAGCGAGCTCGTTCACCCCGTCGTTCATGACCAACGCTCTCGAACGCGCGCAGGACCTGTATGCCTCTTATGGCATAACGACCGCGCAAGAAGGCGCGACCATGGAAGCGCTGTTGCCGCTGTTCAAGGGCATGGGGCTCATGGGCAAACTGAAAATCGACATCGTCGCCTACCCCACGCTCGCGGGGCTGAAAAAGCCCAAGAGCATCCCCGCCTATGACGATGTCTCCTACTCGCACCACTTCCGCGTCGGCGGCGGCAAGCTGATACTGGACGGTTCGCCTCAGGCGAAAACCGCCTGGCTGACCAAACCGTACCACGTGATCCCTGAAGGCAAGGACGCCGACTACCGCGGGTACCCGAGCATGGAGACCGAGCAGGTCGAGCAATTCATGCAACAAGCCGCCGAGAACAGATGGCAAGTGCTGGTGCACTGCAACGGCGACGCCGCAGGCGACCAGTACCTTGACGCGTATGAGAAGGCATACGGGAAGGGAAGCGACGCGCGCTGCGTGATGATCCACGCGCAGACCGTGCGCGAAGACCAGCTCGACCGCATGGAAGAGCTGGGGATCTTGCCCTCGTTCTTCCACGACCACACGTTCTTCTGGGGCGACTACCACATGGACTCGGTGCTGGGCCCCGAACGCGGCAGCCGCATCAGCCCGCTCACCTCGGCGCTCAAGCGCGGCATGACGTTCACCATGCACCAGGACACGCCGGTCATCCCGCCCAACATGCTGCTGACCGTGCACAATGCCGTGAACCGCAAGACGCGCGACGGACGCGACATCGGTCCCGAATTCGCCGTCGACGTCGACACCGCCCTGAAGGCGCTCACCGTCTGGGCAGCGCGCCAGTACCACGAGGAAAGCAGCAAGGGCTCTATCGAGCCCGGCAAACTCGCCGACCTCGTCATCCTGGACAAGGACCCGCACACCGTGGACAAGACCGAAATCAAGGACATCTGCGTGCTGGAGACTATCAAGGAAGGCACGACGATTTACAAGAAGTAGCAAGGTAAAGCCGTTGTATATTGCAGACTTACGTCTACTATATGCAACGGCTTCGTTTTCGAAAGCTTCGAGACTTTACGGACTTCATATATTTTATAAACGTCTATTAATTCTACTGTAAGCGCCTAGCGGCCATCGCGTACTCCCCCGCCTTTGTCGGCATGGGGTCTTCCCCTTCGCTGATTACGTGTTCGTACAGCCAGCGGTAGTATTTTGCGCGCGTGTCCGCGACCTCGAAGTAAATGCCGGCAAACTGTGGCTCGGTATTGATCTCGTAGAGACAAAGGCTGCCGTCCTCGGCAATGCCTACATCAAACCCCAGCGTCATAAGCGGACGGCCTGTTTTCGCTTCGAGGTAATACGGCAACGTAGATGCAATATCGTTCAGACGTTCGTTAATCTGCTCGCACCTATCGGGATGGTTCACTTTCAAAAACGATTCGATGTTGCTGAGCGCGCCGCCTTGCCCGATATTGGAAACCACCTTCTGCCCGAACCCTATGCGCGCATATATCCAGACAGGCTCCCATTCATTGGTGCCGTTTTTCTCAAGATGGATGCGGCAATCTATGGGATTGCCTGCCTTATCAAACGAGCCGAAGAAACGCTGCACGATATGGAGTTTCTCGAAAAAGTGCCCTTCAGCATAACTCCGAAATACATCAGTGGGAAAAATTTGGCTTTCCTGCCCAAATTTGACTGCAAAAGCGTCCGTCGCACGATCGTACTCAACTACGTGCACGCCTGTTCCCAAGCTGCCAAAAACCGGCTTGACGACAGTCTTGCCTTCTGCGCGAATAAACTCGATTAGCGCGTCGGGTGTCTTCACATGGACGCCTCGCAGAGCCAAGTCGGAAAATTCCTCGCTGTCTCCCAGCAACTCGGGCAACGTGTCTTTTGACAAGAACGTGCTGCTTCCAGAAACCAAGTCTTTGGTCAGATAAGCACGCTTTCTAAGAAATGTCAGCTTTTGGTCAAGCGCATCGGAAAACCCGTTTTCGGGGCGGGGCATGCAGTAGGCCGACAAATCGACAATATCGGGAACGCGCGTCTCGACATCGTGCCACCCGCCATCGCGCATCGTCTTGCCGGCTATGCGCTCAGACTCCATGTCCACATTCCGTGGCCTGAAAAACACTACGTCCATGCCCATTTCACGAGCCGAGACGGCAAGGGCCTTGTCCGCTATCCGAGGTGTGCGGGCACGGTAAATTCCCACGAGCGGTCGCTCAGAGGAAGAAGTCCGTTCGAATTGTTGCGCAGACTTTTCTTGGGAAGTCTTCTGAAAATGCAATGAGGAGAACATCTTTGCACCAAACGTCTTTCCCATATCGCCTTCCCCTGCGGACCTCGGCATCGCCACGAACGGCGGCAGCCCGCCATCTGATGACAGCACCGTCGAGCACGTACTCTATCTGCCAGACAGAAGGCCGCCACGTTTGTGAAGTTTCCTGCCACTCCATGCAGACCACTGCTTCAGATATGGCGTAGTCTCAGCCACGATTTTGACATCCTCGCATCCTAAAAACGCATTGTTGCCAATGCGCCCAATAGTGCTAGGGAGCACTACTTCTCTCAGGTTATCACATCCCCTGAACGCGCCTTCCGCAATCTCGATGACGCCCTCGGGAATCTTCACCTTGGTGAGGCTCTTGCAGTCCCTGAATGCCGCCCTGCCAATGCCCACCAGCGTTTTGGGCAAAACGATCTTCTTCAGGTTCTCACACCCCTTGAATGCACGGGCACCGATGCCCGTCACAGGAGCCTCGATATCCACTTTCTCGACAAGCATGTTGCCCTGAAATGCTGAGGGGCCTATCAAACTCACCATTTCCTCTTTGGCTGTCGCGGGAACCACGACTTTGGAAGATTCGCCCGTGTATGCGGCAATGGCCGCACTGAGCGGCTCTACCCGCTCCTCGTCGTAAAAGAATCTGATGGCAAAATCGCCGATCTGCTCATCGTAGGCGTCGCCGCCGAATTGCAGGCAAGTCCCGAACACATGGTCAATCGTGCGGACAAGAAGGCGCTTGTGGCCGCCCTTGAACAACACGACGTCTTTTCTGGTAACGTGTTCCCTGACAAGACGGTCAAGCTCTTCACGCGTGCTTGCATACAGCGTCTTGCCACCGCCCTGGCGGATATGCTCGGCCAGGGCCTGCGCGTTATCCTCGCCAAAGCAGATGAACAGGTCGATGCCCTGCTCTTTGGCGAGGTCGTCGCCCAGCTTCTCATTGACTGCGCGGTCGAAACCGATAATGTCGCAGATGACCGCAATGCGTCTGCCGCCAGCTTTTGGCCTAACATCCTCGAGCGCCTTCACAGCCCCAACAAGCACCTCTGGCACCGCATTGTTGTAGCAGTCGATGTAGAGCTGATATCCGCCTACCTTGCGCATGCTCTGCCGTTGGCCACTGGGGCGATACGCCGCCAACGCCGCTTCGATCTTCTCTTTGGGCACCTGCAGGTAATCGCCCACGGCAACTGCCGATACGGCATCGATGACGTTATGGTCTCCAAGCATATGGAGAACGATATGGAACGTCTTATCCGCATGCACGACATCGAACTCGAGCGCTTCGTCTCGTTTCGCGATGTTGGCAGCATGGTAATCTGCTGCCTTGTCCTGCGCGGAAAACCAGATGACTTTCCTGTCTCCCAAATCGAGCTTCCGGAGCATGTCGTCGTCCCAGTTCAAAAACGCGGGGCCATCCGGAGGCATCTGCGTGAGCATCTTTGCCTTCTCGTCCATGATGCCCTGCAGCGATCCATATGTTTCGATATGAGCCGGGGCAATATTGGTGATAAGCCCCATGTCGGGCAGGCATGCCTTGACAGCACGCGGCATCACGCGAGCGTCGCCGATGCCGAACTCCTGAACATAGTATTCTGTGGAGAATGGCAGCTTCTGCAGATTCTCGAGGATGGGAATGATGGCATTTTCGTTGCCGAAACATTTGCGCGCTTCATAGCCGGCTCGCACCACAGCGTGAACCAGCTCCTTTGTGGTGGTCTTGCCCACGCTACCCGTGATGCCGATGATTTTCGTGTTACCATGCTTCTCGCGCAGAATGCGCGCCACCGCATGGGCGACACGCGCCGGGTAGGCACATCTGATGAGACGCTCCTTGTTCTCGCACGCATCATAGAGCTTCCCGGAAACGAAGATTGCCGCGAGCCCCCTAGCACGCATTTTCTCGACCTGGTCAAGACATGTCGCCATATCGTTTTTGCCCATGGGCAAAAACACGGCGCCGTCTTTCCTGGCAAACTTCATCCTCTCAGCCACGTTGGCAAGAATTCGGTCGCTCTCGGCTGCCATTTCGTCTGGCACCGGTACGCCGGCGATATCGCACAGCTCTCCCAGCGTGAATTGAACGGAATAGTATTCACCTGGATCGTTGACTTGCATAGAATCGACCTCCGTGTTTCCTTGTAACTTCAGGTCACTCGGCCGTGAGAATCTGCTCCATGATGTCTTCCATGCTGTACCCGGCCCTCAAGAGCATCTTGGAATAACGGCCATGTGCAGGGAGCCAAGGAACGGTGTTGATTTCGTTGAAGAATATATTGCCCTCTTGATCGAGGAACAAATCAACGCGCACGAAGCCCTCACAGCCAATGGCACGGTACACTGTCAGGGCAGCCTGCTTGATTCGCTCGACCGTCTCGGCATCGTAGTCAACCGAATCATCGATGGGACTTTCACCGGTATCGACGTACTTATCCTCATAGGAGAAGAAGTGGTTCACGGTGTTGACCTGGTCGACCTCGCCCGTGACAAGGCGTTTCTTGCCAATGACGGCAAGGCCTACCTCCACGCCCACGATGTTTTCCTCGATAAGAACCTTCTCGTCATAGCGGCGTGCAAGCTGGATGGCCTCGGCAAGGGCATCCAGCGATTCCACCTTGGAAATGCCAATTGAGGAGCCACCCCGCGCAGGCTTCACGTAGACGGGGAACCCGAGTTCTTCAACGCGCGTCAGGATATCGCCCTCGTCGTCGATGTCGGGATAGCATACCACCGAGCGGGGAGCGGAAACGCCAGCCGCGAAGGCTATCTTATGGGAAAGGTCTTTGTCGAAGCCAACGGCAGAAGAGGAAACGCTGCACCCGATTGCCGGAATGCCAAGTGCACCGAGAAGCCCCTGGACCGTACCGTCCTCGCCATAAGCACCGGGAATGAGGGGCAAGCAAGCATCAGGGCGCAGCTCGTGAACCGCACCCTCATCATCTTTCCAGTACAGAACCCCTTTCCGAGAAACCCGAGCGTACAGTTCGTGCTTCTCTTCGCTTTCCCAAGAACCGTTCCAAATGGCATCTTCGGGCCCTTTATACAAGTAGGCATCTCCCGTACGTGTGACACCGACCAGCTGGAACTGTCTGCCCTCGCGTCTGACATGCGTCAGGAACTCTCGCGTGCTGTCTATGGACGCCTCGTATTCTGCGGACGGCCCGCCGAACATGATGCAGATGCTCTTCACTGCGCCCCCCCTGGCTCAAGCTTTTCCATTTGAGAGCACATCGTCTTCGCCTGGGAGTTCGCCGTCATCCCGAGCCGGTGCCTTGCCACGAAACGGTAGTAGCAGACGCGCAGCATGGCGACTTGCCCAAGGTTGAAGTCCGTGAACGGCAACGTGTTGATTTCGAAGATATGCAGGTCGCCTTCGGGCGTGATGGCCGTGTCAATGCCCAGCGTACACAGTTCAATGCCGCGCTGCTCTTCGTACCAGTAAGGCACCGTTTGGGCGAGCTCTTCGAGGTTCTTGATGATCTGCTCCCAGTTATCGGGGCGATTCGCTTTCAAGAACGGCTCAAGTTCTGCCATGCCGCCGCCCTGATTGACATTAGAAATGACCTTCTGCCCAATGCCAATGCGTATGAGCATCGAAGCGGGGACCCACTCGCCCTTGCCGTTCTTCTCCACATGGACACGACAATCGAACGGATCGTCCGCAGCAGAACGCGAGTTGACGTATTTCTGGACGATGTGCTTTTTTCCCGAGAAGAAATGCTCTTCGGCATAGGAACGGTACCCGCTTTCGTCCACGTCGATTTCGGTGGTCAGAAAGCCCATGTGGTACATCTGCGTTTCAGGATCGAACGTGACGCGGTGCACGCCACGCCCACGCGAGGAGAACACCGGCTTGACCACCACATCGCCATGCTTCTTCGTGAACTTCACGAGCTTGTCGATCTTCTGCTCCACCGTGTCGGCCTTCCTGAGGAAGCGAACCGTGGGAATGGCGTATTTCTTCACGCGGTCGTCTTTGAGCAGCAAGGTCTGTAGGCGCCCCTTGGGCAGGCGCTTCACCTTCATATCGGTGCACCAGCAGTGCTCGTCGAGGTAGTTGCGCGCTTCCTCGTTCTTCCAGCAGTACGACGAGGAGTCGATAATGTCAGGGATGCGCGTCGTCACATGCTCCCATTGGCTGGTTCCATGCTTGAGCATCCTGCCGTGCACGCAGCCATTCTCAATATCGACGCCGTTCGTGCATATGTACACGAGGTCAATGCCCTGGCTCGGGGCCATCATGGCAAGTGCCTTGGCGAGCGGTGGCGGCGTCAAATCAGGCCTCCAAATGCCCACCAGCGGACGGCTCTTCGAAATCTTCGAATTCTTGCTCGTGAGCTTGTTGTACACCCCGCAAGCGAAGCGCTTCGCCTTGTGGGAAAGATCTTCGTTCGACTTTACGGTGAAACCCGTCTTTGCCTGCGCGGAGACCCCAAAAGGCTTAAGACCCATCTCAATACAGCGCTTCTGCGCGTAACTTCCCTCGGGCGCAGTGAACTTCACACGCTTGCACCCGACAAAGACGTTGTTGCCCAACGTACGCAGCGATGCTGGCAAATCAATGCGCTCCAAGCCCGTGCACATCCTGAACGCCCCCACGTCAATGGTGGACACGCCCTCTGGAATAACAACGTGCTTGAGCGAAGAGCAGCGCGCGAATGCCCTCTCCCCTATGAAGCGCAGCGTCGTGGGCAGTTCGACCTTTTCGAGCGACGCGCACCCCGCGAACGAGCGGATGCCGATGGAACGTACCCCTTCGGGGAGGACGACGCTTGTAATATCCGAGTCGAGAAACGCCTTCGAGCGCACGCAGCGCACAGGCTCCCCATCGACATCGGTCTCCAGATTGACCTCGCGCATATCATCTGCACTGGCGCCGTCGAATTTGACAACTTCCGTACCGTAGTCTTTCAGTGCACGGTACTGCACGCCATGAGAGACAACAGGCGCTGCGGCCACCTTGAGCGTCATATCGCCATCAAGCAGGAAGTATTCAGTACCGAACAGCTCATCTAGTGTCAGCGAGAGAAGCATCTGCTGGCCGCCCTTGAAGCCGATAAGGTCGATGGGCTTGAGATTCGTGCGAATGTACTCTTCGAGCTGGTTTCGGTCGGTTGTCGCCAGAACGTTCTTGTGGCCGCCCTTTATAGCCTCTTCGGCAGCCCAGGCCATGTGCTCGCCGAAGAAGATGAGCATGTCTATGTCGTCGTGCTTTGCAAGCGCCTGCCCAACGCGGCGGTGCACTTCCTCCGTGACAGAGCCGAGCTTGTCGTCGATATCTGCCACGACGAAGATCCTCTTGCCGCCTTCGGGCACATCGATGGTGCCCAGCGTGTTGGCAGCACTCTGGATAGCCACTTCAGAAGCGTTGTAACAGTCCAGATACACGTGCTGTCCTGCGAGCCAGACAAGGTTCTGGCGCACGCCTCGTGTGCGGAATGATGCCAGCCCAGCGACAATCTGGTCGTCCGGAATACCCACCTGACGTCCGACAGCAAATGCGGCGAGCGCGTTGTAGACGTTGTGCCTGCCCATGACGTTGAGCTGCACGTGCGTGGTTTCGTTCGAACGCTTGTCCACGATATCGAACGAGACCTTGCCATTGCGCTCGACGACGTTCTCAGCCACGAAATCCACGTCTTCGCTATCGACACCGAACCTGACGATCTCATGCTTGTACTCGGCACCACGCAGCAGCGGGTCGTCCCAGTTCACGAAACCCACGGCATCGGGGGCAGCATAGCGGTCTATGTTGAGCTTCTCGTTCAGGATGTTTTCCTGCTTGCCGTCGAAGTACTTGACGTGGTTGAGGCCGATGTTGGTGAGGACGAAGAAGTCGGGACGCAGAATCCGCGTCGCGCGCTCGACGGACTGGGGCTTGCCCATGCCAACTTCCTGCACGAAGAACTCCGTGCCCGAGGAAATGCGCTGGGGCATGATGATGACCTGACCAAAGCCGTTTGCATTGCCCTGAGACCACTCGACCGAGAACCCACGCTGGAGCACACGGCGAATCATGTCCTTCGTCGACGTCTTGCCCACAGAACCCGTGAGCGCCAGAACGCGCGCGGTAACGCGGTCGCGCACGATTGACAGGAGACTGATGAGCGCCTCGGTCGGCTTGTTGCAGATAATGGTCGGGAGTTCGTTCCCCTCTTCGTCCAAGACGGGCTTGAACGCCAGAAACGCCAGAACATGCTTCTCGTTCCACGCGCGCAGGGCTTCCTGGTACACCTCCTGCACGTACTCCTCGCCAGAGTTGCCGTTGGCGCGAATGACATACAGGCAGCCCGGCCTTGCGTTCAGGAGAGCGGCCATAAGCCCCGTAAGCTGGACGTCCGCCTTGTCCGCAAGAGAGTCCGGCACCGGCAGGCCAAGATGGTCGCACACGAACCTGACCGTAAAGCCCTCGATGGTGTACCAGGCTTTCGGCTCTTTACCTTCAGCGACTGCATTCGCCATGCGCAATCACCGCTTCCCTTCTGTAGGCGCACTGCTAAACGAACGTATTATCCGCATCGACGCACGTGCCCACAGCCTCTTGCAAGCTGTGGGCACGCGACATTACCCGCGGTACACGCGAACTGTCGTCTTGCGTGGAATGTTATTGTATATCCATTTGGCATTGTTGATGGCAAGGCGGACGCATCCGGCAGAGACGTGGTACCCCAGCCGCCCGTCTTTGATCGTACGCGTGTTCTTGTAGTACAGCACCGAGTGGAACAGGACCTTCTTGTTGAACTGCGTATAGTAGTAGCAGGAATAGCCATGGCCGAATTCGTAGCCACGATAGCCGATCTTGAACCTGCCGCTTGGCGTCCAAGGCGAACCGTAGGCGCCAGTCGTGCACACCCAGTATTTCTGCAGGTTCCAAAGATGGCCGTTCTTCTTGAAGATGCCCACGCGCGTGTTATTTGTATCAAGCATTATGAGCCAATTGGTCGGGCTCGTCTGCAACTGCGCGCGAACATACATCTTCGTCTTGACATTGTTGATGATGACCCTGCCGTTCGAACGGAACGCGAGCGTCATG
>CASDTD010000297.1 GCA_949283445.1 uncultured Coriobacteriia bacterium
ACCTCAGACTCTACTCGGAAGAAGACGAGGAACAGCTCTACCGAATCATCACGCTCAAATACCTCGGCTACTCGCTTGCGCAGATCAAGGACAGCGAACAGACCGACGACATGGCGCGGCTTGCCGAAGCTCTGTCGAAACGATCAGCGCAGCTCGAGGAAACGAGCATCGAGACATTCCGCGATATCAACACGGTCCACGCACTACAGGCGCGTTTCGAGGGCAAAGACGTCATGTGGGGCTCCCTCGCATCAGCAATCGCCGACACGGAAAGCCACGAAGATGCCCTGTGGGCGACGCTCGTCGACGGTGAGGAGAGCACCGCGCCCCTTTCCGTCGAGGAATTGAGCAGCTGGCGCAAGCTCATAGAGGAATCTATCGAGGCCATGCGGGCGGGAGCAAGCCCGCAAGACCGCGAGGCGAAGGGACTGGCGTCGCGGTTTCTCGCATTGGGCGGCCTCGCCAGCGCTCCAAACGCCTTGCACCAGCTGGCCTGTCTACGTGGAGATGGCCCACGCCAGTATGACAGGGAGTTCTACACGGGCATCATGCGCCGTGTCTTGGCGTTTCTAGACGACGCTGCTGAATCTGGTGATTTCTTTTAAGTAACAAGTTGTCATTTATTCATCTCTGGCAGTTGACTTCATCCTGCCCTGGTTCTATTGTCGTCACATAATAAGTGACACGATGTCATTTACATACACAGTATGGACCAGGGAAAGGACTATCATGGGAAAGACGTTAGTAGCATATTTCTCCGCCTCGGGCACGACGGAGCAAGTAGCTCAGGAACTGGTAGATGCCATCGGCGCAGACGCCTACGAAATTGCACCCGAACAGCCTTACACGTCCGCTGACCTCAACTGGAACGACAAGAAGAGCCGCAGCTCGGTTGAGATGAACGACGAGACTTGCCGCCCCGCCATCAAGGACCATGTCGACGACATGGATGCCTACGATACTGTTTTCGTCGGCTTTCCCGTCTGGTGGTACGTCGAGCCGCGTATCATCGACACGTTCCTCGAGGCATACGATTTCTCCGGAAAGGTCATCGTCCCCTTCGCCACAAGCGGCGGAAGCGGGCTAGGCAAAGCTCCACAACGCATGCAGCAGATAGCCGCAGGCTCCACAGTCACGCGCGGCAAGCTGCTCAACGGACGCCCCTCCAAGGATTCCCTGCGTTCTTGGGTAGAGAGCCTAAACCTGTAACTTGACAACGTCGCGTGCGTGCAGAGTTTCCCTTTTACGGCTCGCCGCCCCATCGCATCTAATACCGCCAGCAAACCCGCGAACGATTCACGAGCAAATCGGCCTCGACTACTCGCGAATTGTTCGCGGATTCGTCTGCATAGCTCATTCCGAATCAGGAAATATCCATTATACTTTCACCTATAAGGGATACCGTCCAGTAGATTGGGGCCGCCTTGATCCGCGATGAGGAACGTGCGAATCGTTATCTCAGGGAAAACGATGGCCTGCGAGACGCCCTCGGCATTGCCGAAGAAGCCGAACTCGTTGCACGGTCACTGGGCAGCGGCGAACACAACGAGAACTATCTGTTCACCGAACCTGACACCCAACGCGCATTCGTCCTGCGCGTCAACGTCCTCCCCCAGCCCTTCCACGAGAACCAGATCGCCTACGAATTCGCGGCCTTGCAAGAGCTCGAATCAAGTGGCTGCACGCCGCGCCCGCTGTATCTTGACGACACGGGCGAATTCTTCGAATACGGCGCTCTAGTGGAAAGCTTCTGCGAAGGCGACCAGCTCGATTTCGACAACTTGCGCGCGGGCGATTTGCGCTGCGCGGCACAGCTCATGGCGAACCTGCATGCCATCGAACCCTCGCCGTCCTGCCCGCTCCACCGCCCGGCAGACCCTTTGCAGGAACTGCATGAGGAATGCCTGGGGCGCTTCGAGTATTACCTGCATTCGGGTTATGAGGACAAGCGCGTCACCAGATGGATGGAACGCTACATCGACGCCGTGCAGCCCGCATTGAAAACCACCTGCGTCCCCGGCGACCTCCCCCACATCATCAACACGGAAACGCTCGCGTCTCATTTCCTCATACCGTCGAGCGCAGCAGAGGAAGCCGCAAAAGCGAAGGCGCATGGCAGCGGCCCGTTTTGCGTCCATCCCGGTTTCTTCGTCGATTGGGAACGCCCCATCATCGGGGAAGTCGCGCAGGACCTCGCCTTCTTCGTCTCCCCCGCCACGACCTTCTGGGACAGCGAGTATCTGTTTCCCCGAGAAGACATCGAGGGCTTTCTCGCCGATTACTGGCGTGCCGTCGACGGGCGTTTTGACACGGGCAATTTCGAAGAGCGTTTCTGGGCGTATTTCAAGATGTCGCTGTTTCGCAGCGCGATGTGGTGCTGCAAGGCCATCGCCCGCTACGCGAAAGCCGGGCAGGGGTACACGACCGAGAAAACGCAGGGCAAGTTGCCCATCTACCTTTCGGACGAGTTCAACGAGATGTTGCTCGAAACCTACTTCTAAACCGGACGCGTGAGAGCCTGCCTGAACATCTCGCGTCGCGCGTCGTCGATGCCGAGCTGGTTTTTCACGAAGGCGTCCATGCCGCCGTAAAGCCGCTCGACCTCTTCGTAGAACGCCTCGAGGTTCTCGGGGCGCGCACGGTGGTTCTCCGTCACTTCGCGCGCCATCTCCTCGTCGCCATAGCACAGGTACAGAAAGCGCTGATACACGCCCTCGATGTTCGCCTCGCGCGAGGCGTTCGTGAGCAGATAGTCTTCGAGTATCGTCTCGCGGCTCGCCCCGAGCACAGCAAGCACGAGCAGCGCCGTGATACCCGCGCGGTCCTTGCCGCCGCTGCAGTGAAAGTAGACCGCCTCCCCCTTCGCGGCGTATGCGAGCACCGCGTTTACCGCCGTGCGCATCTGAGCGACTGTAAGCGGATTGGCCATCGCACGGTAGAAGTCGTCGGGGTCGCAGGCGAAATCGTGCCCTTTCATCCGGGTGTTGGGGATGGGCTTCTCGTATTCGACCCCCACCTCGTCTTTGTCGAAAAAGGGCACGAGCAGCTGGTCGGCACCGGGGATGTGCCGGTTGGGCTTTGTCTCCCGCTCCCAGCCGACGCGCAAGTCGACGACATGGCGGATTCCACAGCGCTCGGACAAGACGGTAAGGTCGGCATCGGTGGCCTTCTGCAAATGGCTGCCCCGGTAGATGCGTCCGGGCACGACGACGCGTCCGCCCGAGACGGGAAGAGCTCCCAAGTCTCGGACGTTTTTCACACCTTGCAGTTCGATGACACGCACTGTTCGCTTATTCGACGACGATTTTCTCGAAAAGCTCCTTGCCCACGCCACAGACGGGGCACTTGAAATCGTCGGGCAGCTCGTCGATGTACTCGATGTGTCCGCACAGCGTGCAGCGCCAGGCGATGCGCCCCTTGGGCTTCTCCGCCGCATCGGCCGCCTCCTGCGCCGTGTAGCTGGATGCCTTCGGCGGCGTCTTGCCGCCCTTCACCTGGTGATAATACGCATAGGTCATCGGCTCGGCACCATCGAACGCCTCGGCATGCTCTACCTCGCCAATGAACAGAATGTGCGTGCCCAGGTCGACTTGCTCAACCACGCGCACCGAAAAACGCGCCGCCACATGTTCGGCAACGTACGGGATACCGGCCTCGTCGACATCGGATGCGCATTCCGCAAACTTGTCCGTCTCAGCGCTCGTCTTGAACCCGAAGGTGCCGATGAGCTCCATGGGCGCGTCTTGCGAAAGCACAACCGCGGCGAAGCGGCCCGCCTTCTGTATGACGCCCGTCGTCGCGTTCTCCTTGTTCACCGCCACGCTCACCTGCGCGGGATTGGACGTGACCTGCGCGAACGTGTTGACTACACAGCCCGCCTGCGTGCCCTCGGCCTGCGCAGACACGATGTACAGACCGTAGCTCAGGCTCCGAAACGCCTTCTTGTCGAACATGGGAACTCCCTCTTCAGAAGAATCAACGTATGGTTTCGCAAGTATACCGTCTTGCACGCGAAACGCAGACGACGAAAGCGCGCCCGTCGGCTATAAGTTCCCATGCGCCGCCTGACACTGTCGGCAATGCCAGCCTCGCAAGCGGTGACGCCGACCATCCCACCTGCAGGATACACCGGCGCCAGTATGCCTCATTTCGAATCCGCTCAAAATGCGTTATACTGGAATGTTGCATATCGACGATACAAAGCCGATTGGGACGAACAGAGGAGAGGAACCGTGACGAAGAAGATCATCCTCGATTGCGACCCCGGTCATGATGACGCCGTCGCAATCCTGCTCGCGTTGGGCAACCCGGAAATCGAGTTGTTGGGCGTGACCACCGTCGGGGGCAACCAGGCTCTGGACAAGGTAACCTACAACGCGCGCGCCGTGCTCGAGAAGGCGCATGCAACCGACATCCCCGTGTACGCCGGCTGCGACCGCCCGCTCGTGCGTCCGCAGGAAGTCGCCGCCTCCATTCACGGCGAGACCGGCCTGGACGGCGTCGAGCTGCCCGTGCCCACACGTCCGCTGGAGGACATGCACGCGGTGAACTACATCGTCGACACCATCATGGCGTCCGAGCCCGGCACCATCACGCTCGTGCCCACCGGCCCGCTCACCAACATCGCCTTGGCCTGCCGTCTGGAACCGAGAATCGTCGAGCGCGTCAAGGAAGTCGTGCTCATGGGCGGCGGCTACCACGAGGCGAACTGGAGCGCCGTGGCCGAGTTCAACATCAAGGTCGACCCGGAGGCCGCGCATATCGTGTTTAACGAATCGTGGCCGCTCACCATGGTTGGCCTGGACCTGACGCACCAGGCGCTGTGCACCCCTGCGGTCCAGCAGCGCATCGAGGGCATCGGCACGCCGCTTGCCACCTTCGTCAGTGGTCTCATGGACTTCTTCCGCAAGACCTACCAGGACAACCAGGACTTCGTCGACCCGCCCGTGCACGACCCTTGCACGGTCGCCTACCTCATCGACCCCTCTGTCGTAGCCACGCGCCGCTGCCCGCTCGACGTGGAAATCCACAGCGAGCTGACGCTGGGCATGACGGTCGCCGACCTGCGCGGACCGGAGCCTGCGGCCGATGAATGCAACACGCAAGTAGCCACCGAGCTCGATTTCGACAGGTTCTGGGACCTCGTCTGCGACGCGATTGAAAGGATTGGGTAGAGTTTCATGTCCGACACGAAAGAGAAAACGCTCGACGAGGGCGGCAAGTCCATCGTCGCCCTGATGGCAGCGCTGCTCGTCGCCATCTTCGCCTTCCAGCTGAACGCCTCTATGCTCTCGCCGGCGCTCACCACGATGGAGCACGAGCTGCACACCACCGCCGTTGAAATCGGCAACACGCAGACGGTGTTCTTCACCGCCGCCGCGCTGTTCTCGCTGTTCCTCCCGCGCCTGGCCGACCTCGTGGGCCGCAAGAAGGTGCTGTGCGGCATGCTTGCCATCACGGGCATCGGCTGCATCGTGAGCGCCGCCGCCCCCAACGTCACCGTGCTGCTCATCGGCCGCATCATGCAGGGCGTGGCGGGCCCGGTCGTCCCCATGTGCCTGATCATGCTGCGCAACCAGGTGACGCAGGAAGCGCGCTACACGCGCCTCATGGCGATTCTCACCTCCGTCAACGGCGGTATCGCCGGCGTCGACGCCATCTTGGGCGGCTGGCTCGCCGGCAACTTCGGCTTCCGCTCGGTGTTCATCACCATGGCCGTCGTCGCAGCGCTCGCCGTCTTGCTCGTGGCGCTCTGCTCCAAGGAGAGTACCGCTGAAGAGACCCCGAAGATGGACTGGGCCGGCGTCGTCACGCTGGGCATCGCGTTTCTGGCGGCCTACCTGGCCATCAACGAGATTCAGAAGCTCGCCGCCGCCAACTGGCCGATGGTCGCCGTTTTGGTCGTCGTCGCAGCCGTGTTCTTCGTGATCTTCTGGAACGTCGAGAAGAAAAAGAAGGCGCCGATGGTCACGACGCATTACCTGCGCCAGCGTCGCACCTGGGGCCTGCTGCTCACCACGCTGCTCACCATGACGGGCGTCTTCGCCATCATGAACGGCGTCGTGCCGGCTATCGCGCAGGACGAGGCCATGGGCGTGAACATGGGCGCGGACATCGTCTCGTTCGCCACGCTCACTCCCTATGCGCTGCTCGGTCTGGTCTTCGGCCCGGTAGCCGGCGTGCTGGCGAGCAAGTTCGGTTACCATAAGGTGCTGCGCGCCGGTCTTGTCGTGAGCATCCTGGGCGCTGCGTTCGGCATCTTCGTCGCCAACTCCCCCAGCGTCGCCGTGCTCGTCGTCATCTCCGTCGTCTTGGGCATCTCCTACGCTGGCACCGCCAACATCATGCTCAACGGCCTGGGCATCGTGCTCTCGCCCAGGGACAACCCCGGTTACCTGCCCGGCATGAACGCCGGCGCGTTCAACCTGGGCGCGGGCCTGAGCTACGCAGTGCTCTACGCCGCCATGAACGCCGTGACCGCCGCAAGCGGTGCAGCCGCGGGTTATTCCGCCGCCATGATCGCCGGCGGCGTCCTGTTGGTTCTGGCACTGCTGTCCTCGCTGCTCATCCCGAAGGAAGCGGACGCCGACAACAGCTAATGACGGCGTGGGTTGCATCGCCCACGTTCACTGCATGAAAAATGCCCCGGGTGCCCTTGCGGCATTCCGGGGCATTTCAAACGAAACGGCCTCATTTTGCGATAAGCTTTCCCCAACGGGAAGCCCCGCTGCATCTGTTTGGAGAATGACATGAGCAAGGTAATCGTGTTCGGCAGCCTGAACATGGACCTGTCTATAGAAAGCGACCACATGCCCATGCTGGGCGAGACCATCATCGGGGGTGGCTTCATCACGAACCCCGGCGGCAAGGGCGCGAATCAGGCCGTCGCCGCTTCCAAGCTCGGAGCGTCGGTCGTCATGCTCGGCGCTGTGGGAGAAGACGCGTTCGGCGATCAGATGATTGCCGCGCTCGCAGAACACGGCGTGGCCTGCGAGCGCATCGTGCGCGCGCCGCAGAAGCCCACGGGCGTCGCGCTCATCACGCGCGTCGCCGGCGATAACTTCATCACCATCGACTCCGGCGCGAACTTCTCCACGGACATCAACAGCATACGTGCGACGCTCGACGAGATAGCCGAGGGCGGCGATGTGTTCTTATGCCAGCTCGAATGCGACTTCGACACGACAATGGGGGCTTTGCGAGAAGCGCACGAACGAGGGCTCTACACCGTCATCAACCCGGCGCCCGCCCGCGCGCTGCCCGAATGGGTGCTCCCCCATCTCGACCTGGTCGTGGTCAACGAAGGCGAATGCGAACTGCTCACGGGCATCTACCCGAAAGACGAAGAGTCCGCGCGTGCCGCCATGCAGAAGCTCGTCGACGCCGGCGTGGGGACAGTTGCCGTCACGTTGGGAGAACGCGGTTCGATGATCCTCTCCCGCGGACGGGTCATCGTCTCGGTGCCCCCGTCCGTGAAAGCCATCGACACCACCTGCGCAGGCGACACCTATATCGGCGCACTGGTGGCGGGGTACGCTCGCGCGCTCACCATCGAGGCTTCTGTCGACCTTGCCACGAAGGCATCCGCGCTCGCCACGACGAAAGTCGGCGCACAACAGTCCATCCCCCTGCTTTCCGACATAAATTAGCCGAAAGGCCCCGTGGTTTAGAAATGCGCTTTCAGGAGGAAGCATGAAGGACAACGACCTCATCCATGACATGACGCTCATGCTCATGCATCTCAATGCCGCAGGGACGCAAACAGAGGCCGAGGGTTCACCAAGGGGGCTCGTTAACGATCATGCCCTCAAAACCCTGATAGCCGAAGGGCTTGTCTCATCCAACGATGACAACGAGTTGCCCCAGCTTACCAAGGCTGGCGAGCAAATGGCTCATATGCTCGTCGAGGTGTACCGCACCGCCTTGGAGACCTTCCAAGGGGACCTCGCGGAATCGCTTTCCCATAAGCTTCCCCTGTCGAATCTCCCCGCTTTCAAGTTCCGCGTGGACTTGGAACTCGACAACAAGCGCCCCTGCTGGCGCGAGTTCATCGTGCCGCAGAGCTGGACCTTCCTCGACCTGCACGAAGCTATTCAGTCGAGCTTCCTGTGGTGGGGGTACCACCTCTACGATTTCAAGTTCCGCAGCCATGGCGAGAACTGCATGCTCTACGACCCCACACAAGGAGGCGTAGATGCCATGTTCGCCCCGGACGACAGCAATTACGCCCCCTATGACGTGCTGTCCGTGCATCTGGACGATGTCTTTCCCCGCACCCGCACGGCAACGTACTCATACGATTACGGCGACGGTTGGACGCATCACATCAAGCTTGTGGAGACAATCGACAACTACGAAGGCGAGATGCCCGTCTGCACCGACGGAGAAGGCGACGCGCCTCCCGAAGACGTCGGCGGCCCCTGGGGCTACGAGAACTTCCTGGCTGTCGTGAGCAACGAAGACGATCCGGGATGCGCCGATGCGCGCGCATGGGCGCTCTCGCAGTTCTGGGAGCCCTTCGACCTCGCACGCGTCAACGAACGCATGCGCAAATGGCGCAGCGAGGAGCTCTTCGACGAATGGGACAAGCTGCACAATAACTAGCATCTGACGGCGTGGTCACGTTCAAGCGTGGCCACAGTATGCTCAGGCATTTCAAATAAGCCCGACGTCACATGCAAAATCCGTGTGACATATGCCTCATGCCCGATGTCGTTCCCGTCGCAGCGCGCCTATACTGTGCCGCAGCACGCGACATATTCGGCTCGTA
Source organism: uncultured Coriobacteriia bacterium (assembly GCA_949283445.1). The sequence continues at coordinate 8,771 of CASDTD010000297.1, forward strand.
TCGAGGAAAGCTGGCATTTTGACCGCGCAAGAGCTGCATAGAGCGCAGAAACGGGAAGGCGAACTCCAGGACACCCATGCCGCCAGCGAGGGCGAGGCCATGCGCAACCCGAAAGACCCGCGCAAGATTCTTGAAGAGCTGCCCATCGGCAGGTCATGGCGCATCACCGTCGATGAGGACTATGTCTCTGCCATGCTGCGGGCGAACAACGAAACCTACCACAGGCGAACCGGTCGCGGTTATTTCTTCTTCTGTCTTGCCCTTGTCGCGCTCGAGCTCGTAACCGTGGTAAAGGCTCTTGCCGATGGAATGGGCCTCGACGGATACTTCGCCTATTGGGTCGACCTCGTGGGGAGCCCCGTAGCCGCAGTCGCATGCCTGCTCATATTCCCCGCGCTCGCCGCCTTCTTCGGCTTCATGGCCCTTGCCCCAGGCAAGACGTCGAAGCTCGGGAAGAAAAAAGTCATGCGCGAGCTGCTCGACACGCTGAGCGCCGACGGGGACGGAACCATGACCGCATGTCTGGGTGAATACGGCATCGCACTATGCTCCGGCTCCCAGACCATGCACGTCCCCTACGCGCTCTGCTCGAGCACGACTGACATCGACGGCGTAACGTTCGTGAGAGCGGGTGACAGAAACAGTCAATCGGTGCTCTACAACATGCTGGGCAACAACGCGTATTTCCGCGACTCGGTGGGCTTCTCGTTTTCCGCGCCCGGCGACATCGCGCCGCTCTTGCTGCAGGCAGGCGAGGCGCAGCTCGCTCGCGCTGCAGCTGACGAGGACTACTGCGCGCAGGTGGGACGCTATATCGACAGCGGTGCGTGACAAAGCGCCGCAGACAGCACATGCTGGGACGAGTGCCCGCCCGCGCCAGTGCGGCCTGCCAGAAACAAGCCTCTTGGTGACCCCGTTTCCTGAGCTACTGGGTCACCACGCGGCCCTAAAATGGCAAAATCGCGTAATAAACTCGATTTGGCATGGTTCGGAACACCTGAAAGGGTCACCAGAAGGCCATTTTCTGGCAAAACATGCCAACGTGATAAACATGGCCCCCGCAGCGAACGGCGCGTCAACGCACATCCACCACGGGGCCACATCCTGACGACTTGCCAGGTGGGCCCCATCAGCGGACAATGTGTCTAAACTCCGTCCAATCGCCCTTGCAGCGTTGAGACCCGTCACAGCCCGCCGCCCCTTTTCCAAATGATTATGTTCTCTAGACCTGTCTATCAGAAGTTGAGGGAGCATGATGATCAGAACGACATATGGCTATGCACGGGTATCCGCACGCGACCAGAACCTTAACCGGCAGCTCGACGCGCTTATGGCCTTTGGCGTAGACAAGCTGCTCGCGGAAAAAGCAAGCAGCCGGGATTTCAATCGACCAAAGTGGAAGAAGCTGGTCGAATCGCTGCGCGAAGGAGACACGCTCGTCGTGAAAAGCATCGACCGCTTGGGAAGAAACTACGAAGAAGTCATCAACGAGTGGCGAATGATCACCAAAGAAAAGAAAGCGAGCATAGTCGTATTGGACATGCCGCTTCTGGACACGCGAAACAGACATGACAACATAACGGGAACACTGATTGCGGACATAGTCTTACAGCTGCTTTCATACGTTGCTCAAATCGAAAGAGAAAACATACGCCAGCGTCAGGCCGAGGGAATCGCTGCAGCAAAAGCGCGCGGCGTGAAATTCGGGCGTCCGCAGAAAAAGCGACCACCGCAGTACCAAACAGTGAAAGAGAGCTACCTCACAGGAACCATCACGAAGTCTCGGGCTGCAGAGCAAATGGGTGTCTCAGCTGGCACATTCGGGAAATGGATCAGGGAAGACGCCGCTGGCCAGAACCGGAATTCGCAGCTCGGGCTCTGAGAGAACCCGTTATGTGCCTCCGAAAAAGTACACTTTACTGCTCAAATTAACTTCCTGCCTATTATATATCACACACT
>CASDTD010000298.1 GCA_949283445.1 uncultured Coriobacteriia bacterium
CGTGCCGCACATCGTCTTGCTGCTGCTCATTTCCTTCGCGTTGGGCAAGGGCTTTTGGGGCGTGACCATTGGCGTGGCGCTCACGCACTGGGCAAGCCTCACGCGCGTCGTGCGCGCCGAAGTCTTGCAGGTAAAGCAGCAGCCCTACGTTTCCATCGCGCGCAACCTGGGGGTGGGGCGCATTGCGCTTGCGCTGCGCCACGTGCTGCCGGCGGTGTTTCCCCAGTACCTCGTCGGGCTCATCTTACTGTTTCCCCATGCCATCCTGCACGAAGCGGCCATCACGTTTCTGGGTTTCGGCCTGCCGCCGGAGATGCCCGCTATCGGCGTCATCTTGAGCGAGTCGATGGGGTATCTCTCGTCGGGTGCCTGGTGGCTCGCGTTTTTCCCGGGGCTTGCGCTCGTGGCCGTCGTCATGCTCTTCGATGCGGCGGGGCAGAGCGTGCGCAAGCTCGTCGATCCGCATCAGGCGCAGAAGTAGGGGTGTGGAATGCTCGATAGGGTGAATAGAAAAGGCGGTACTGCAGCGCAGCGTGCCGTGACGCACGGGCATGACACCCAGCCCGACCATGCGAACGCCGAGTTTCATCACCATCATTCGCACGGCGCCCATGCGCAGCACGTGCATGGGCATCATCTGCTGCAGGTCGAAGACCTCTCCATCGGCTTTTCGAGGTACGAGTCCGGGCGTTTCTTCTCCTCGAAGCGCGTCGTCAGCAACGTCATCGACCATTTGAGCATATCGGTGCACGTGGGCGAGATTGTCGCCATCGTCGGCGCGAGCGGATCGGGAAAGTCTCTGCTTGCCGATTGCCTCATGGGGTTGTACGAACCGAACGCGTTAGTGCGCGGCATCATCTATTACGACGGCGTGCAGCAGACGCCGGAAAGCTTGCGCGCACTGCGAGGCACGGAAATCGCCTTCGTACCGCAGGGTGTTTCCGCGCTCGACCCGCTCATGAAGGTGGGCAGGCAGATTGGCGGGGATACGGCGCGGCGCGAAGAGCTGCTCCAACGGTATCGGCTTTCTTCAGAGGTCGAAGAAATGTATCCCGACCAGCTGTCCGGCGGCATGGCGCGTCGCGTGCTGCTGGCCACCGCGCTCGTGAAGCGCCCGCGCCTGATCGTTGCCGACGAGCCGACGCCGGGGCTTGACCTGGAGCTTGCGGTGAAGGCGATGGAGGATTTCCGCACGTTTGCCAACGAAGGTGGGTCGGTGCTGCTCATCACGCACGATATCGAGCTCGCCTTGCGCGTGGCCGACCGCGTGGCGGTCTTTTTGGACGGCACGATCGTCGAGGAGACGGCTGTGGAGAATTTCGCGTCGCCCGAACTGCTGCGCCACGAGTTCTCGCGCACGTTGTGGCATGCCCTGCCGGAACACGATTTCGAGGTGACCCGATGAGCGTACTCGAGGCGAAAGACGTGGGCTTTGCCTACCCGCACGGCCCGCGTGTGCTTGATGGCGTGAATCTCGTCGTCGAATCTGGCGAGCGCGTGGCGTTGTCCGCGCCGTCGGGCTTTGGCAAGAGCACGCTGTGCCAGGTTCTGGCCGGCTACTTGAAGCAGGACGCGGGGGAGGTGTTGTTGGACGGCGCGCCGTTTTCCGCACGCACCGGTGCGCCCAATCCCGTCCAGCTCATCTGGCAGCATCCAGAAGCCGCGGTCGACCCGTATCTGCGGGTAGGTTCGTCGATGCGCGAGGGCGGAGAGGTTCCATCCGAGCTTGTCACGGGGCTGGGAATACGCGAAGAGTGGCTGGGCCGCTTCCCGCACGAACTGTCCGGCGGCGAACTGCAACGTTGCTGCATTGCCCGCACGTTGGCGGCGCGCCCGCGTTTCATCATCGCAGACGAGATCTCCACGATGCTCGATGCCATCACGCAGGCGCAGATCTGGGAGTTCCTGCTTTCGTACTGCGTCGAACACGAGGTGGGGCTGGTGCTCGTGACGCATTCACGGGCGCTGCAAAAGCGCCTCGCCACGTGTGTCGTGGAGCTGGGGTAGACGCTTGAGGCAGCGCACGCGTTGTGCGAAACGCAACGCAGGGCGCGCTGCTGGCTTCACGTGCTTGCGGCCTGGGCCATCTCTGCCGTGTGGCAGTTTTTTCGGCGTAGTCGAATATCTCGGGCGTGCGTATTTCGAATGGCAAGAAGCTCCGGCGGCGTCGCAAGCGCGCGGGGTGTGGGGTATCCTAGGAAAAGAAGAAAAGACTCTCGATGCCCTGGTGCCGTCGCGAAGAGATTGGTGCTCTATGGTCAGCGAAGATAACAAGCGGTTCGTGTTCCCGGCTAAACTCGAGATGCCGTACCTCCCTCTGCACTATGTGCGACGCGAGGCGCTGCTCGAGAACATGCGCTCCGTCGTTTCCCATCAAAAGCTCACCTGCATGGTTGCACCGCAGGGCTGCGGCAAGACGAGTGCCTTGATCGACCTTGTCTTGACCTTGCGCGAAGACGGGACCGAGCTTGAAAACGGGCAGAAGAGCGCTTCCTGGGGCACGGCTTGGGTCAACGTCGATGCTCAAGACGACGACGCGATGCGGTTTTGGCTGCATGTGTTTATCGCGGTGGGGGTGCTTTCCGCAAACGCGCAGGATGGCTTTTCCGAGCTGCCCTCCATCGCGCAGGCCGCAGCCAAGCTCCATGTCTTGACGGATGGGCCGTTTCTGCTGGTGCTCGATCATTTCGAGTGCATCGACAACCCTGCGATAGAATCGCAGCTGATCGAGTTCGCGGCGCTTGCCCCACGTGATTTCCACGTTATCTTGAGCTCGAAGAAGCTTTCCAAGCAAATGCAGCTCGGCTCTTACGAGCTGGGGCATATACAGATCGTGGCGTCGAGCTTGCGGATGTCGAAACCCGAAGCGCGCGCGTTCGTGGATTCCGCTTTGGGTCAGTGCACGCTTTCGGATGAAGAGTTCGACCAGGTCTACGACTTGACGGAAGGGTGGGCGCAAGGCGTCGAGCTTGCCGTGCAGGTAGCTGTCACCGCCGCCTCGAACGGTCATGTTTTCTTGTTTGGGGGCACGTGCCGGCAGGTAAGGCGCTATTTCTCCGCGTGCATCCTGTCGCGTGTCGATTCCGAGCTGTTCTCGTTCGCGCTGGACCTGTCGTTTCTGGAACGCTTCTCCAGCACCCTGTGCTCCGAGGTCTTCGAAGACGCGCGCGTGCAGGAATCCCTGGAGTCCATACTCGGCGACGGGCTGTTCCTGGTCGTTCCCTGTGACGAAGAAGACCGGTGGTTCCGTTTCAACCGCCTGTTCGCCGATTGGCTGCGAAACGAGCTTTTGAGCGTTCCCTTGGAGGTAACGCGGAAGAACTGCCTGAGGGCGGGGGAGTGGTTCTTCAATCACGGGCTGGTTAACGAGGCGGCAAAGTATCTGCTCATGGGAAGCGATTTCGGTTACGTCGAGAACATGGCCGACGCGCTGTGCGGGCTCAAGCGCTCGAATGTGGATACCCCGTATCTCGTGTGGCTGGCAGGCGTGTCGGCCGACGAGTTCCCTTCCTCTCCGCTGCTGTGCATGCTCTCTGCCTGGGCATGCAATGCAGCCGCGCGCGTGGAAGAGGCGTTTGCCTGGACCGACCGGTTCGAGGCTGCATGCCGGCAACCCGCTTTCGCCGAGACCATCAAGCCCGATGTCTTGGAATTCGCGATTAAGGTCATGCAGATGAAGTGCAAGGCCATGGTGGGCGACAGCTTCGCGGTGCGCGAGGAATGCGAGGAACTTCTGGCCAGCGATTCCCATATCAAACCCTCGCTTCTGAGCATGCTGTACCAGACGCTGGGGGAGTCTATCGAGCAATCGGGCGACATGGCGCTTGCCGAGGAGATGTACTTGCAGGCACAGGCCAGCGCCAGCGTGGACCGCACGCGGCATCAGCTGTTCTTCAACATGCTCAACGTGGTCAAGATGCACCTGTATTTGGGCGACCTGGAAGATGCCGAAAGCGCGTGCGAGAAGCTGCTTTCCGCTTGTCCGGCCGACTTCGTGTTCTCGGCTGCGGGCAAAGCGTATCTGGCGCAGATATACGTCGAGAGCAACCGCTTGGATGAGGCGTTTTCGCTGGCACGGCGGGCGCTACGTGGCGTTTCGGCCTACTGCAACATCGACTTGTTCATCGACGTGAAGATGGCGCATGTGGATTGTCTTATCGCGTCGTCCGACCTGTCTGAGGCCTATCGGGTCATCTCCGGTGCCATCATGAAGGGCGAGCAGTTCGACGTGCCGCGCGGCGTGCTGCTGAACGCGTATTTCAAGCAGGCTGAAATCGCCGTGCGCCGCCATAACGCACGTGACCTGAAGATTATCGAGAGCAAGTTCTCACGGCGCCTTCAGACACATGACGAATACCGGCAGGTGCTCTACGCGATTATCTGCGGGTTTCTAGCGCAGGAAACGGGGGACTTCGAGACAGCCGCCGAATGGTACTGCAAGGCGGCAGGCCGCGCCCGGGCGCATGGGTACAACCTGCTGTACGCCAAGGCGCTCGTCGCGGCGTTGCGTCTGTTCGAGGAGCATGACGACCACGAGCGGGCGACTGCGGTGCTCTACAAGCTGATTCCGCTGGCAAGCTCGCACGGCTACATCAGGTGCGTGCTCGTCGGCGGCGATGCGGTGCTGGAAGCATTGCGCGAGTACTCGAGCCTGAAGCACGCGAACGCCGCTGCCCGGACGTTTGCGAAAACCGTGTTGCTCGCGGCGGAATCTGGGGGCGTGCAGCAGGCGGCGCCCAAGAAGCCGCGCGATGCCGGCAGCGCCCTGGCGCCCGACTTGACCGACCGCGAACGCGAAGTGCTCACGCTGCTCAACATCGGCATGTCGCGCAAGGAGATATCCGAAGAGCTCAAGATCAGCATCAATACCACGAAAAAGCACCTGTCGAGCATCTACAGCAAGCTTGGCGTGAGCACGCGCGACGAAGCGCTGGAAGCGTACGAAGAGGGCGTCTGAGCCACAGCGTATGGTCATGAGGTGCGGTGCATGGAGGAGGGGACAACTGTGGAGCGTGACGCATGGAACTCCGCTCGATGCGTCGCGCTTTCGAGCCAAGGTCTCTCAAGCGCTTTGGCTTAACCTCGCTTCGTCTCACGCGTCACGCTCGCACTGCTTTCACTAGGCGCCGCGCCCTTACCCGCAGCTTTGTCCTATGCGGTACGCTCCATGCGCTTTACGGCAGTTCTCGGGCTACGCGCTTTGGCGTGCAGCGCCTCTCGATTCATACGATGTTGTCACGGATGGGCTATGGCAGCATCATAGGTCACGTAAGGGTAGTACCCGTATCAAGAGGGTACTACCCTTATAGATGGTACCGGTAAGGCGTTCCGGCTCCCATTCGCCCTTCCGTATCCTGTTCATGTCTCGTGTTACAAGCGCAGGCGAGAGATTGGAAAGGAAGGGAGAAACCAGATGTCATCGAAAACCTCAGACAAGTCGGTCATCAAGTGTATCGGTTTCTGCGGCTTCGGCATGGGTGCCAACATCACCGAAGTCGATGTGAAAGACGGGCGTGTCGCCCGTATTCGCCCGCTGCACTATGACCAGCTGTACAAACCCGAGGATCTGAACTACTGGAAGATCAAGGCGCGTGGCCACGAGTTCGAGCCACTTATGAAGAGCTTCCCGCCGCCTCTGTCCATTGGCTACAAGGCACGCACCTATTCTAAGAACCGTATTCCGTATCCCCTGAAGCGTGTTGACTGGGATCCGGACGGCGAGCGTAACACGCAAAACCGCGGCACGTCCAAGTTCGTGCGCATCTCCTGGGACGAAGCGTGCGACATCATCGCCAAGGAAATCGTGCGCATACAGAAAGAGGCAGGTCCGTTCTCCATCCTCGCGCAGTCTGACGGACATGGCGAGACCAAGACCGTCCATGCAGCGCATGGCTGCCAGACCAATCTGCTCGGCCTGATCGGCGGCTTTCTGAAGCAGGCGCGTCAGCCAGACAGCTGGGAAGGCTGGTACTGGGGCGCCAAGCACGCGTGGGGCATGGACCCGGTCGGCATGCAGACCATCACCACCAACGTCATCAAGGACATTTCCGAAAACGGCGACGCGATTTTGTACTGGGGCGCCGACCCCGAGGCGACGCCCTGGGGCTGGGGCGGTCAGATGGCAAGCCGCCTGTGCTACTGGTTCACCGAAATCGGCGTGAAGTCCATCTTCGTCTGCCCCGACTGCAACTACGCGGCCGCCATCCACGCGGACAAGTGGATTCCTGTCCTGCCTAACACCGACGTCGCCCTGCAGCTGGCCATCGCCTATATCTGGATCACCGAGGGCACGTACGAGAAGGACTACATCGACACGCACGCCGACGGCTTCGACTGGTTCGAGTACTACGTGCTGGGCAAGGAAGACGGCATTCCCAAGACGCCGGAGTGGGCAGCCGAGAAATGCGGTGTGCCCGACTACAAGATCAAGGCGCTGGCACGTTACTGGGCACAGCACAAGGTCTCCATCGCGCACTGCAACGGCGGCGGCTACATCCGCGCGGCGTTCTCGCACGAGCCCGCCCGTATGGAAGTCTACCTGCTGGGCATGCGCGGCGTCGGTCAGCCGGGCGTCAACCAGTTCCAGATGATCGAATGGCAGCTCATGGACGTCAAGACCCTGAACCCGCTGCCTTCCTGCTCCATCCTGCCTACCGTCGAGGGCGCTTACCGCGGCGCGACTATGGAGATGAGCGAACCGTTCATCCCCAAGACGATGATTCACAAGGGCATTACCGAGCCGGGTATCCATTGGCATGGCCATGTCATCGCCGGCATCGCTCGCGAAGATCAGTTCATCCCCTTCAAGTGGGAACACGAGGCCGACAAGGGCATCCGCATGATCTGGTCGGATGCGCCGTGCTGGTCGGTTTGCTGGAACGGTGGCCACGAGTTCCAGGACGCGTTGCGTGACCCCAAACTCGACTTCGTGCTTGTCCAGCATCCCTGGATGGAGAACGACTGCTACTTCGCCGACATCATCCTGCCCACGAGCACGATGATGGAGTCCGAGGACTTCAACGTCGACGAGCGTTCTGGCCAGTGGAACGCCATTGCCTACGAGGAACAGGCAATCGAGCCGGTGGGCGAGGCTCGCTCCGATTACGAGGCGGTCGGTTCGGTCGCCAAGGCACTGGAGAAGTTCGGCGGACAGTACGAGAATCTCTACGAGCGTTACACCGAGGGCAACGAGGTCATCGACTGGATTGAGAAGGGCTTCCGTAAAAGCGGCGTGCCCAACGGAGAGACGGCCGACTTCGAGCAGTTCAAGAAGGACCGCTTCATGCTCTTCCCCACACGCGAGGACTGGGAAGAGATGCCGGCTGGCCTCATCGGCTTCTACGAGGATCCGGAGAACAATCCGCTGCAGACGCCTACGGGCAAGATCGAGTACTATTCCGTGCCGCTTGCCAAGGCGTTCCCTGATGACAAGGTGCGCGGCCCGGTGGCGCACTGGATCGAGAAGGGCGACGGGCACGACGACCGCCTGTCTTCCGAGCGCGCGAAGAAGTATCCGTATCTGCTCGTGACCAACCACCCGCGCTGGCGCGTGCACGCCAACCACGACGATATCCCCTGGCTGCGCGAGATTGATAACGTCAAGGTCAAAGGCCCTGATGGCTATATGTACGAGCCGTTGCTCGTCAACCCTGTCGATGCCGAGAAGCTTGGTCTGAAAGACGGCGATATCGCTGGCATCTACAATGAGCGTGGCATGGTTCTGGGCGGTGTCATCGTGTCCGAGCGCATTATGCCCGGCGCGGTGCAGCAAGACCACGGCGCACGTGCCGACAGCGTGGTCGTCGGCATAGGCGGTCTGGACCGTGGCGGTTCTAACAACCTGATCTGCCCGTCTGCGACGACGTCTGCGAATTGCGCGGGCGAGGTCACGAACAGCTTCCTCGTCGGCGTCAAGAAGGTCGACGTCTTCGAGCTGGCAAAGAAGTATCCCGAGGCGTTCTCCCGTTCGTACGATCCTGACTTCGGCAGAACGTATAACAGCGCGATTGTGGAGGGGTAGAGCATGAAAGCATTCCTAATCGACGTTGCGAAATGCAATGGCTGCCGCAACTGCCAGATTTCCTGCAAGGACGAGCACTGCGGCACTTCCTGGCTGCCCTATGCAGCCGAGCAGCCGATGACCGGTCAGTATTGGTGCAAGGTCGACGAGAAGACGCGCGGCAGCGTGCCGGTCGTGCGCGTGAGCTACACGCCGCTCATGTGCGGGCACTGCGATGACGCTCCCTGCATGAAGGTCGCCAAAGACGATGCGGTGTATCGCCGTGAGGATGGCATCGTCATCATCGACCCGGAGAAGGCCAAGGGCCAGAAGGCCATCTACGAGGCCTGCCCGATGGGTGCCATCTACTGGAACGAGGATCTTCAGCTCCCGCAGAAGTGCACGGGCTGCGCGCATCTGCTGGACGATGGATGGACCGAACCGCGCTGCGTGGACGCCTGCCCGACGGGCGCTCTGCAGTTCGGCGAGGAGTCCGAGCTCGACCTCGCAGGTGCCGAGCAGCTGCCCGAGCTTGCCGGCCTGGGCGCGCACGTGTGGTACCGTAACCTGCCGAAGCGTTTCGTCGCCGGTTGCCTAGTGGACTTCGAGGCGCGCGAGGTCGCCATCGGCGTCGAGGTGAAGCTGCTCGACGCGTCTGGTGCCGAGGTCGCGAGCATGGAGACCGATGAGTTCGGCGACTTCATGTTCGACCAGGTGGAGGCTGCTGCCTACACCATCGAGGCTGCGGGTAAGGACGGCGCCATCACCCTTGCTGCCGATGTCACCGAAAAGGACCTGAACCTGGGCGATATCGCCTGGGCGGGGCAAGCTGACTAACGAGTCTGCAAGCTAGCACGACAGGCGACCCGCAGGGGAATGCTCCTCGGCGGGTCGCTTTTCTCTTCACAAAATGAGGTCTCTGTACCGTTACAGACATGCATTTTGGTCAGTAGCCGTACAGAGACCTCATTTTGCGTGACAGGGCGAGACGGTGTCGTGCCAGGAGCCGTGTCGGCACATGTCTCCGTCTCAAGGAGCGCTATCTCCTTCTTGTCTACCCTCCAATTTCATACGGGTGATACCCCCCCGTTTTCTCCAAGGGTTATGTCTTTACCCGCAGCGGTGCCTTTCCAAATGGTTCACGCGGAGTGTTTCGCGGGAGGGGAGTCATTTTTATCCTTGAAAAGCACGTTGTACCTGTTCATACAGGCGCAGGCTGTCGATTGGGTGTCGTCAGCTCAGCGTGCGAGGGTTTGCAAACGAGTGTAGGAGGGTGCCAATGTCCAGAGAGTCGGCCGTCGACAAAAGTGCGTACGGCAACAACAAGCTCGCCCAGTGGGGCGTGGCAGACGATCAGCTCACATCGGTGCAGCAGTGGCTCGCGTTCGCGTCCATGATGTTGCTGGGCGTGGTGAGCGTCCATCAGTATATGATGGTCAGTCCGGTTCTTACCTTCATCGGAGACGAATACGGCATGACATTGGGGAATGTCGGCTTCATGATGTCGGTCTTCAACATCGCCGGCTTGATTCTCGTGTATCCCGCCGCTGCGCTGCTGCGCAAGTTCGGCGTCAAGTTCAGCCTCATCCTGACGGTCGTCGTCAGCCTTCTTGGAAACATCATGTCGTTGGCGGCGACTGGTGTCGAGATGTTCTTGGTGGCACGCACGCTGCAGGGCTGTGGTTTCGGTTTGATTGGCGTTGTCGGTAACAACCTCATCCCTCGTCTGATGCCTGCTAGCAAAATCGGTCTTTCGATGGGCATCTGGGGCCAGTGGTTCCCCGGCGGCGTGTTTTTGGCGACGTTCACCACGCCCGCTCTGTATGCGGCGTTTGGGTGGAGAAGCCTGTTTGTTATGTCGTTGATTCTGTTTGTCATCACTGCTGTTTTGCTTCTTGTATGGTTCAAACTTCCGCGCGTGCCTGAGAACGTGGTCGTCCAGGGCAAGAAGAACGCTGTACGCAAGTTCACGAAGACGCATTTCAAGAGCGCTATGCTGATCATCGTCGCGTTCCTTTCCTGGGGCATCGTCTACAACGCAATCAACAGCTTCTATCCCACTTATGCGCAGGATGTCTACAACATGTCGGTGGCAGACGCCTCCTTCACGACGATGTTCGTCACCATCCTTTCTGTCCCGATGGGCATTATCGCGGGGGCGCTTGCAGACAAGCTCGTGCGTCGCAAGGCGTTTCTTTTGGTTGGGTATGCTCTGTTCGCTATCATCAGTGCCTTCATGCTGTGGTGCAACACGCCGAATCCGGCGCTCATGTGGACTGGCCTGGCTATTCTCGGTGCCATATGCGGGGCGATTATCCCGACCATCACCCGCACGATTATTCCCGTGCTGGCGATGTCGCCCGAGCACACTGACATCGCGCTCGCCTCGCAGCTCGTTGGTACGACCGCTGGCGGCATCATCGCCGGTTTCTTTGGCACGCTCGTCGCGGGCACGTCTTATGCGACTGCCGGTATGGTCACGGCTATCCTGCCGGTGCTCTCGTTTGTCATCGTGTTGCTGTGCAAGAGCGACCGTGGCATCAATCTGGACGATTACAGCGTGATCGAGGAAACGGAGTAGCGCAAAACGCAGGTTGTTCATTGCAAAGGCGGGGAGCAGGGTCTCTCTGCCTTTGCGATGAAAAAGACATCAAGGCGAGAAGAGGAAAGGATTTGGTGCAGAAATGAGCGATGGCAGCTACTTGAGCGCGGTCGATCTCTCCAACGATATTAAGGTCAAGAAGGTTTCGTCCGTCGAGGTTATGGACCGCTGCATAGACATGGCCGAGAAACGCGACCCGTCGATTAACGCGTTTACCTACCGCGCCTTCGACGAGGCGCGGCAAAAGGCGAAGGAAGCCGAGAAGACGCTTATGGATGGCGATGCGAAAGGCGCGTTTTTCGGCGTGCCGACGGCCATAAAGGACTTCTTGCCAGGCGTCCCGGGGTGGCCGAACACCATGGGCGGCGTGAAAGCTGTCTCCCATTTGACTGATACCGTATACAGCAATTATTCCAGGGCGATGCTGGACGAGGGCGCTATCATCATCGGCAAGACCAATGCTCCGTCGTTCGCGTTTCGCGGCACGTGCGACAACAAGATGTTCGGGGCGACCTCGACGCCGTTTAAGCCTGGTTATAATTCCGGTGGTTCGTCAGGTGGTTCCGCGGCCGCTGTCGGCGATGGCATCGTACTCATAGCGGAGGGAACCGATGCTGGCGGCTCGAGCCGCATTCCCGTGGCTTGGTGCGGATGCTACGGCTACAAGGCTGGGCATGGCGTGCTGCCTTCCACTCCTCGTCCTGATGCGTTTATGCCTATACACGTGCAACCGGTTGACGGGTCGATTTCGCGTACCGTCAAGGATACGGCCTACATTCATCAAGCAATGGCGAAATTCGACCCGTTTGACCCTCTGAGCGTCGATTTGTCCGGACAGGACTTCTGCGCGGCACTCGAGAAGTCGGTCAAGGACTGGAAGATTGCCTATACACCTGACTTCGGGATGTTTCCCGTCGATGCCGAGGTGGAGCAGATCGTCGAGAAAGCCGCTTTGCGCTTTGAGGATGCCGGCGCGCATGTCGAGAAGGTCGATTTCAAGTTCGCTCATTCGGCATTCGAATATGCTGAGGCATGGTGCCGTCTTATCTCGATTTCGGGCATGCAGAGTTTCGAGCAGTTGAAAGCGCAGGGTATCAACCTGCTGAAAGACCACCACGACGACTTACCCGACGAGCTTGTTGACTGGACGCGTAAGCTCTATCAGCTCGATTACGTCGATTACTACTATGACTCGATTATGCGCACGGAAATCTACGATGGCCTGCAGACGGTGCTGAGCGATTACGATTTGATTGTCTCGCCGACGACGATTTGCATGCCGGTCAAAAACGACCCGGGTCATGACACGGTGGGTCCGACGAAGATGAACGGCATGGCAGTCGAGCCGCTCATCGGCTGGTGTGAGACCTTCCTGTGCAATTTCAGCTACAATCCGGCCGCGTCCGTCCCGGCGGGCATCTCCAAGGACGGCTTCCCGGTTGGCATGCAGATTATCGGGCGTCGTTTCCACGACGAGGACGTTTTCGCGGCCAGCGCCGCTTTCGAGCGCATCAGCCCCTGGGCGTCGATCTACGACATCACGGCTGGCAGGAACCTAGCCTAATGCTTTAGGGCGCATGTGACAAAACTGCTTGTCGAAAAGCGTGAACTGCCTCCCATTTCCTGGATGTGATGCGAGCGTCCAGGAGACGGGAGGCGTTCTCATACCCGATACTTTAAGCTTGAAATGCGATCGGCTGTTCAGGACGTACCGGTTACGCCTCTTCGCGTTCGCGTGATGCAGCTTGCTCGGCTTGCGCCATCTGCTCCTCGTTTTCGCGTTCGATGTCTTTCAGGCTTTTCCTGCCTGGCAGTATCAAGTTCAGGATGACGGCGGAAAACGCCGTTCCCGGCACGCCGCACAGAAACATCGAGACCCACAGCGGGAAATTCGCCAGCGCGTCGGGCACGGCGTTGAAGCCGAGGCCGATGGCCAGTGACACGGCCAAGATGACCTGCGTGCGCGCATCGGGTTTGTTTTGTGTGATGATTTTCATGCCGTTGACGAGCACGACGCCGAAGGTCAGGATGACCGCGCCGCCGAACACGGGCGTGGGAATGATGGAACACAGCGCGCTCACCTTGGGGCACAGGCCCGCGATGACCATGATGACACCGGCGACGGCGACGACGTGACGGCTGAACACCTTCGTTATGCCGAGCAACCCGACGTCGGCGCTTGCCGAAATGGTCGGCCCTCCGTTGAACAACGCGGAAAACCCGCTCGTGACGGCTTGCGTGAAGATGACGCCGCGCGTCTCTTTCGTGGTGGGCATGCGGTTTTCCGCGAGCATGGTGGTCGCGGAAGTCGAGCCGAGCAGTTCCGCCACACCGCAAATGGCCAGGAAGGCGATGGTGATGCAGGCGTCGATGGGGAACTCTATGCCCCAGTGCAGCGGTTGCGGAATCCCGAACCAGGCAGCTTCGAGTACCGGCGTGATATCGACACGGCCGAGAAAGCCGGCGACGACCGACCCGACGAGCAGTCCGATGAGCGGGGCGGCACCGTGCAGGAAGCCCTTGCCGAGGATGTTGAAAATCAGCACGGTGACGAGCGTGATGCCGGCGAGTAGATAGTTGACCGGGTCGCCGAAGTCCACGTTGTCGGCGCCTCCTCCGCAGTATTCGAGCGCGACGCCGATGAGCGTGGTCCCCAGCACCAGCACGACGGCGCCTGACACGAACGTGGGGAAGATGACCTTAAGTTTGTCGGAAAACGCGAAAAAGACGAGCCCGCACACGATGCTGCCCACCAAACAGGCGCCAACGTAGCCCGCGTAGCCGACCTGCGGAGCGATGAGCAAAGCAGGCGAGACGAAGACAATGCTGCCGACCATCGCCATGGGGAGCTTGCCGCCAACCGGACCGATACCCATGGTCTGAACGATGGTGGATATGCCCGCGACGAACAGGGCGCAGGCGACCAGGATGGTCGTCTGAGCGGTGTCGAACCCCAGACCCGCCGAGACGAGCAGCGGGGCGGGGAGCGCTTGGAACGCCACAAGAAGCGCATGCTGGACACCAAAGGGGATGAGCTCGCGAACGGGCGGGCGTTCATTCATTCCATAGCCTTGAGATTTCATTACCCCTCCTTGAAACGTGGATAGAAAGCGGCGCACCCGGTGGTTCGGGTGCGCCGTGAGCAACGCAGGGTAGGATGCTAGCTTCTATCGTGCGAACCCTGCGGTTCTGGCGAGCTTTGCTGCTCGGCTGCATGTGTCTGGACGGCAGGCGCTTCGGCCGCGTCGCCATCGACAGTCTCGGCAGCGGCGGCTGTTTCGGAATCCTGCGCGCCTTCGGCTTGCAGGGGCTTGCGCTTCAAGTTGCGGCCCGGCAGCAGCACGTTCAGGATGACCGCCGTGAACGCCGTTCCGGGGACGCCGCACAGGATGGTGGAGACCCAGAAGGGGAAGAGGTCGAGTGCGCCGGAAACGGAGTTGAAGCCGATGCCGACGGCCAAGGAGACGGCCAGGATGGTCTGGGTGCGCGAGGTGAGCTCGTCTTCCATGATGATCTTCATGCCGCTGACCAAGATGGTACCGAACATCATGAGAACGGCGCCGCCGAACACGGGGTCGGGGATGACGGAGAACACCGTGGAGAACTTCGGGCACAGGCCCATGATCAGCACGAGCACGCCCGCGCAGGAGACGGCATAGCGCGTGTAGACCTTCGTGACGTCCATAAGGCCGATGTTCGCGCTGCCGGAAATGGTCGGGACGGCGTTGAAGATGCCGGCGAACACGCTCGTGACGGCCTGCGTCAGGACGGTTTTCTTGGTCTCGGTCTGGGTCGCCAGGCGGTTTTGCGCGACCGTGGTCGTGGCAGACGTCGTGCCCAGGATCTCGACCACGCCGCATATGGCCACGAGCGTCATGACGATGCAGGCGTCAATGGGAAACGAGATGCCCCAGTGCAGCGGTTGCGGCACGCCGATCCATGCGGCGTCGGCGACGGGCGAGAAATCGACCATTCCCAAGGCGATGGCGACGATGAAGCCGATGACCATGGCGATGAGCGGGGCCGCGCCCTGGACGAACCCCTTGCCGAACACGCTCAGCACGAGGGCGAGCACGAAGGTCAACGCGGCAAGACCAAGGTTGACGGGGTCGCCGAAGTTGGCGGCGCCATCGCCGCCGGCGGCGTTGGTGATGGCGTTGCCAATGAGGCCCGTTCCCAAAACCAGCAGCACCGCGCCGGAAATGAACGACGGGAAGATGACCTTCAGCCAGTCCGAGAACAGGACGAACACGATGCCGCAGATGATGGCGCCGACGATGCAGGCGCCCATGTAGCCGCCGAAACCGGCCTGCGGGATGATGAGCAGGGCGGGCGCGATGAACACGAAGCTCCCGACCATGACCATCGGGATGCGCGCGCCCAAAGGCCCGAGGCCGAAGCTCTGGATGAAGGTGCAGATGCCGCTCACGAACAGCGCGCAGGCGATCAGAAGCGCGGTCTCCACGGCATCGAGGCCCAGGCCGCCGGAAATCAGCAACGGGGCCGGAAGTGTCTGGAACAAGATGAGCAGGGCATGCTGGAGGCCGAAAGCTCCCAGTTGCGGCGCGCTCGGCAGCTCGTTCATGCCGTAACCGCGCTTGATTTTCTTCGCTTTGTCAGTCATGACTTCCCTCCTTGTGAAGTCGTTTTGCTGCTAACCCGCCACAGCGGTCTTGTAGAAACGCAGTTCGGCGATGGCCTGGTCTTTTTCGGTCAGATCGAGGTCGCGGTACTGGTCCAGGTAGCCGTCTTTCTGAATCCACAGGCGGTACTTCTTGGGTTCGAGGTCCTCGAACCAGATGTCGCCGAACTCGTCGGTCTGACCCGAGAAGAGGAACTCCTCCGTCTCGACGTCTTGGACCGTCGCCGTCGCGCCATCGACGACTTCATCGGCGTCGATGTCGACGACCGTCGCCGCGATGAAGCGCTTGGGCTTGTTCAGGTAGTAGACGCGCGGCTGGGTCTCGAACTCCGGATGGAGCACTTCCGCGTCGTCTAGCTCGTCGCCGACATCTTCCACCTCGCCAAAACGCAACGCACCGGTGGCGCAGGCGTCCACGCAACGCGGCACGCTCCAGCCGTCGTCCAGCAGGTGCGCGCAGCCCGTGCACT
>CASDTD010000299.1 GCA_949283445.1 uncultured Coriobacteriia bacterium
CATGCGCAGACCGTGCAAATCGAGATGACCGAGGACACGGCGGGCAACGTCATGGACCCGAAAGTCGACGAGAAGATTCGCGACAACATCCAGCACTATTATTCCTGAGTTTTTCGAAAGGTCGAAAACGACGATGCAGGCGTATCTGAGCGATATCACGGAACAGGGGGCGTTGCGTGTCGCAGGCGCGGACGCATCCCGCTTCATGAGCGTCATGTTCGCGGGCGACTTGCAGCCCTGTGCACTGGTGGGTGGCTTTTCGCAAGGTGCGTTTCTCACGGGCGAAGCCGAGGTCATAGACATCGTGTCCGTGTTGCGTACGGGCGATGACGAGTTTCTGCTCACGGGAAGCGCTGACAACCGCGACGAGCTGTGCGCGTGGCTGTGCGCCCACGCTGCGATCGAAGACGCGAGCGGGCGAGTCTTTCCCGATGTGAGCGTGGAAGATCAAAGCGAACATCTGGGTATTTTACTCATGGCTGGCGACGGCGCGCGCGAGCCTCATGACGAGCTCGTCGCCGCGTGTGCGGAAAAGCCCCAGCAGCTCTTCTTCATCGAGCACGAGTTCACGACAGCAGCCTACGGCGTGCCCTGTCTGCCGTGCTGGATGCTGGTGTTTCCCGTGAACGTTGCGGCACAGGTGGGGGAGTTCTTGTCCGTCTATCCGCAGTTCTATGTTTTGGATGACGCCGAGCTTGTTGAGATGCTCGAAAAACAGGGCGCGTATTTCCCGTCTCTGCATCAGCCTTCGTACCCGGATGCACATGACGCGTGCTTTCGGCCGTTCGTTCGCGATGGCGATGATTTCGTGGGGGCGCGTGCTCTGGGGCGCTGATCGTGCGCTATCCTGCTATTCTAAACGTACGCGGCGCTGACATTCGCGCGTCGCTGGCAAACGAAAGAAGGAATAAACGTGGCAAATCAATGTCCAATTTGCAGTGAGACGCTGTCGGCCGGGCAGACGGAATGCCCGCGCTGCGGTTTTCGACTTATAGGAAAGACCCAAGCGTTCAATCCCGTTTCCGTCGACACGCACGCGCAGGAGCCGAAACGGCAGGGTGGCGTTCCGTCTCTGGAGATTCTGTCGGGCCCCTATGCCGGGGAACGTTTCGAGATGTCCGAGGGAAGCTTCACGCTGGGTCGTGACCCGAAATGCGACATCTTCTTGAGCAATATGACGGTCTCGCGTCATCACGCGACTATCACGATTGACGGCGCGGGTGCGAAAATCGTGGACGCCGGTTCTCTGAACGGGACCTGGGTCGATGGTAGCGTCGTCGACGAGGCACAATTGCAGCCGGGCACCCGCGTGCAGATTGGCACCTTTGACATGCTGTTCAAGTACGTGGACGAGTGATGCACGCGCTGCTGTACTTTCCTGTGCAGGCGGCGTAAAATAATCCAGAATAGCACCGTTCTCTCTAAACGAACTTTAAACACACTGCGGAGGGACTCATGAACGTGCGAGTTGACGGCGTGCGTCGTCTTGGTTTGACGGCTGTCTGCGCTGTATGCTGCATCGCCTTGCTGACATCGCTTGTCGTGCCGGTTTCCGCTTCGGCTGCGCCCAGTGCCGACGGAGGCGTGACCGTCGACCAGGCCGCCGAGCGTCTCGTCGAGCTGAACACCCAGCTCGAGATGGCATCGGAAGACCTCGCGCAGATAGACTACGAGATAGATACCACCAAGCAGCAGATCGAGAAGATCAAAAAAGAACGTTCGGAAACCGAAGAGAAGCTCGCGGCGGCGAAGAAGACGCTCGCACTCACCGTCGAGGAGATGTACGAGAACGGCAACGTGTCCTACCTCGAGGTGCTTCTCGGCGCGGCGACGTTCGACGACTTCGTATCGAAGCTTGACCTGCTCGAGCGTGTCTCGCATTCCCGGGCATCTGCCATCGAGAACGTGAACGCGCTTCAAAGCCAGCTCGACCAGCAAGAATCGGACCTGAAAAACCAGCTTGCGCAGCAACAGGAGCTCAAGAGTCAGGCCGAATCCAAGATGACGACGATCAAGACGTCCATCAACGCCTCTGAAAACCTGTACGAGTCGATTCCCACCGAGATGCGCGAAGAGGTCAACGAGCGGGCCGATTCCATCTCCCGTCCTTCGGGGGAAAGCGACGCGAACGCAGGTTCTGCTGAGCAGAACGTCGAACCTTCCAGACCGCAGGGCGGCTCTTCGGCTTCGTCGGGCAGCGCGTCAGAACCCGAGAAGCCCGCCCAGCCCTCGAAGCCTTCCAAGCCATCCAAGCCGTCGGGGTCTTCGTCGTCGGGCGGTTCGACCAGCTCGGCGGGTGCTCATCCCGAAGTCGTGTCCATCGCGAAGAAGTACCTGGGCGTGAAGTACGTCTGGGGCGGGGAGTCCCCCAAAACGGGCTTCGACTGCTCGGGGTTGACGATGTACTGCTACCGGCAGATTGGCATCGACTTGAGCCATTCGTCGCGCTGGCAGTACGAAGAGGGCACGCACATCGCCAAAAGCGCCCTGCAGCCGGGCGATCTTGTGTTCTTCGGGCCTTCCGTAAGCGGCATCCACCACGTGGGCATCTTTTGC
>CASDTD010000300.1 GCA_949283445.1 uncultured Coriobacteriia bacterium
AAATCTAACAGTTTTTACGGGTAAATACCGATTTTCGCAGGTCAAGCTAGCTGTTTCAAAGCCTTGAGAAAGATTTCGAGCGCCTCGTTCACCGCCATTTCGCGCACGGTCGCACGATTGCCCGAAAAAGTTTTGAGCAGGCTTGCCGTGCCTGCGGGCGTCGAGACGCCAAACCATACGGTGCCCACCGGTTTGCCCGGCTCGGCTCCACCGGGACCTGCGATGCCAGTTGTCGAGACAGCGATATCGCAGCCCAAAACCTTCCGCGCGCCGCACGCCATCTGCTCGGCGCAGGCCGACGACACGACGCCCTGAGTGGCTATAACCTGCTCGTCAACGTCGAGCACCGTCGTCTTGACCTCTTCCCAGTAGCTCACGACACCGCCTTTGAACACTGCAGAAGAACCGGGAACTGCCGTCAAAGCTCCTGCGATAAGCCCGCCCGTGCAGGATTCCGCCGTGCCCAGCGTCAGCCCCCTCTCACCTGCCAGGCGCAAGACAGCGGCAGCCACCGAAAACAGCGCGGAATCTTCGGAATGCGAAAACGTGCTCATCAGCGTTTTTTTTCTTTGAAGCCGAACATGGTTCTCGTCTTCGAGAGGTAATCGACGAGCGAGACGAGCGTCATGATGACCGCTGCCACCATGACCAGCCAGGCAAATCCGTTGATGGCCGTGAACGCACCTGTGCCAAGCTGCGCGATGGCCGGCGAGTCTTTCACGGTGAACAGCAGGATGGCCAGAATCTGGAGCACGGTCTTGAACTTGCCCAGATAGCTCGCCGCGATGACAACGCCCTGCGTAGAAGCCACCATGCGCAGACCGGAGACGATGAACTCGCGCGCGATGATGATGAGCGCGATCCACGAGGGAAGCACGTCGAGCTCGATGAGAGCGAGCAGCGCCGAGCACACCAATATCTTGTCAGCAAGCGGATCGAGGAATTTCCCCAGGTCGGTAATCTCGTTTCGGCTGCGGGCCAGATGCCCGTCGATGGCGTCAGTGGCGGAAATCGCCGCGAACACGACAGCCGCGACCCATGGCTGCCAGAACAGCCAAAAATCGGAATAGGGAACCCATTGGGGCCACGGAGAGAGCAACGCGGCCACGAACACCGGAATGAGCAGGATGCGGACGAGCGTTATGATGTTCGCCGGTGTCCAGACGCGCTCTTTGGCTTGTTCATCAGCCACCTTGCACTACCTCGCCTTCTAGTTCGAAGAAGAAGCTGTCCGTGATGCGCACCGGGACGATCGACCCAACGGCAAGCTCGTCTGCGGAAGCGACGGGAATATGCACCTGTCCATCGACTTCGGGTGCCTGCCCGAAAAAACGGCCCAGCGCCTCGATGCCGTCATCGACGACATCATAGCCCTCGACCAAGACCTTGACCACGTCGCCTACGCGCGCGGCAGCATTCGCGCAGCCAATCGCCTCGCACGTGTCTTGCAGGCGCTGCGCGCGGTCGATTTTGACATCCTCGTCGATCTGCCCTTCGAACGTGGCCGCCGCAGAGCCCTCTTCGGCGGAATAGGGAAACACGCCCGCGTAATCGAAGCGCGCCGCTTCCGCGAAATCCAGCAAGGTTTGGAATTGCTCTTCGCTTTCGCCCGGGAACCCCGCCATGTACGTCGTACGGCATACGATGCCGGGAACACGCGAGCGCACACGTTCGAGCAACGCAAGATACTCCTCGCCCGAGCCCGAACGGTTCATGGCGTGCAAGACGTCCGCGTCGGCATGCTGCAGGGGCATGTCCAGATAGGAGCAGATATTGTCATGGGCGGCGATACAGTCGAGCAGTTCGTCGCTTATGCCCTCGGGTTGCAGATACAGGACGCGAAACCACGTTTCGGGAAACGTCTGCGCCATCGTCGCGAGCAGCTGGGCGAGGTTGGAGGGTTCGGAAAAATCCTTGCCCCATATGCCCGTGTCCTGACCGATGAAGACGATCTCCCTGGTACCGCCCGCGACAAGCTGCTCGACTTCCGCGCGTATGGCTTCGAGCGGGTAGCTGTGGTACCTCCCCCGGATATAGGGAATCATGCAATACGAGCAGAAACGGTCGCAGCCATCTGAAATCTTCACGTACGCGCTCGCGCCGTTTCGATAGCGCCCCGGCACCGTGCCGTCAGATGCCGGCTCGCTGCCCAGCCCCAAGACGTACCGCGCCTGCTCGACGATGCGCTCCTCGTCTGCCACGGCTACGAAGCCATCGACCTCCGACAGCGATTCGGAAAGCTCGCCGCCATAGCGCGAGGGCATGCACCCGGCGACAAGGATCTTGGCCGGCTCGTCACGTTCGAGCTGGGCATTGACCAAATCGAAAATGACCTCGAGCCCCTCGTAGACGGCGCTCACGAGAAACGCGCAGGTGTTGACCACAATGAGGTCGGCCGTGTCGGGCTCGTCGACCAGCGTGAAACCGGCGGATGCCAGACGGGCTTGCATCTTGTCGGTGTCAACTTCGTTTTTCGCGCACCCCAAGGTGACGAAAGCGATAGATCCAGTGGTTCGCTGCATCGGGCATCGCATCCTAGCGGTAGTTCTCGAACTGTACGGGAATGCCGTAGTCCTGTTCGCGGACGAAGGAGATAACCGCCTGCAGATCGTCGCGCTTGGGGCCCGAAACGCGCAGTTTGTCGCCCTCGATCTGCACCTTCACCTTGAACTTCTGCGCCTTGATGTCCTTGTTGATCTTCTTGGCGATGTCGGCGTCGATGCCCTGTGAGAAGGTACCCACGATGCGGATGGACCCGCCTGACGCATCTTGCGGAGTGCCCCATGCAACGGAGGCAAGGTCGACCTTGCGGCGCACGAGCTGCGTGGAGAAGATGTCTTTCACCTGCTCTGCCACGAAATCGGAGGGTGCGGTGAGCGTGACCGTCGAAGACGACTTGTCGAATTCGAGCTTCGCCCCGGAATCCTTCAGGTCGTAGCGCTGCTTGAGCGCCTTGAGGGAATTGTTGTACGCGTTTTCCACTTCCTGCATATCGGTTTGCGAAACGATATCGAAGCTGTTGTCCTTTGCCATGTCCTGAAAACCTCTCTTGCCTGATGAAGCTCTATTTCTGCTGATCGTTCGCGTTGGCACCTGCCGTCGAGTTGCCGTCGCCGCCTTGACTCCCGGCATCGCCCGAAGACGTCTGCGTGTTCGACGTCGTGGTGGTAATGACCAAGTTGAACGCACCGGTACCGTCTTCCTTCGTTTCGAAGGTCACCGGATTGCCGTTTTCCGTGACGGACACCGCCGCCGCGTTGCCGAACGACGCCGACAGCGAATCGGTGACGAAAAACGAGCGTTCCCACGGGCCGACAGCCGTGCCGCTGTAAGCACTGTCATCATCATAGGTGACGTCGATGAGCGAGGTCTGGCCTTCCGCGACGCTGATCTTCACGTTGATGGGGCTGCCGTTGGTGGTCGTGACCGTCGTCGTCGCGGAATCAGGGCCCTGCGACGTGGTCGTGTTGTCGGCCGCGCCGCCCTGGACGTCCAAGACGCCCGCGTCGTTGCTCCCGGCCGTGCTGATGAGGACCGAAGCCGCCGCTATAACGCCGATGACGATAAGCGCGAACGCCAGGATGATGATGCGCGTGCGCGATTCGCTGAAAACGCCTTTCACGAGGTCGAGCAGCTGCCCGAACAGTGAACCCAGCGTCGTCTTCTCATGCTGTTCGGTTTCGGTCACGCGGTGCGTGCGGGGCCGACGGCGCGTGGCCACAGCCTCGTCTCCCTCTTCCACGGCCACGCCGCCGAAAAAGCTCAAGGATTCCGTTTGCGCGCCGCGCTGCGCGGAACCCGACATCTCGTCTTGATGCCGGCGCGCCGCCTCGCGGGACTGCTCGAAGGCGCTTCTAGTGCCCGAACGGGAACGGCCGCCCTGAGATGACAGGCGCTCGCGCGAAGACGAGGACCGACTCGCCGTATCGGAAGCACGGCGCTCGGACAACCGCGTGCTCTGATACGCGCTACCCTGACGCGTTCTCGATGCACCGTCACGCGCGGACATGCGCGCGACGCGGTGCGGCCCCGTATCTGAGGGACTGTCGCTTCGGGAACGTGCGCCGGTATCAAAGCTTCGGGAAGACCGATACCCCTGCCCGCGCGTCGCGGACAACCGACCGGAGCTGTCCGGGTTAGAGTTTTCACTGCGGTTCGAGCCGGGGCGCACCCGTCGAAACGAGCCTGTCTGCCGCGTGCCGACAACCTTGACCGTGCCGCTTTTGTACCGGTCATCGCCTTCGGCAACGCGCTCTTTGTCCAGCTTCTCGTTCAATCTCGAAGTGGAGTCGTCTTCTTCGTGCTTCAGGCGCCTGGTGCGTATGCCGGAACGCTTCACACCGTCGCGCGGCAGCGGTTTGTCGGCCGAACTGACTCGCTCCCCAAACCGGCCGAGCCCCCGGCGGGCCCGATCCGCGCTCGTCGCCATCTCCTCGCCAGCCTCGAACGCGGAAAACTCCGCTTCGTATTGCTCGAGCACCTCGCGCGGGTCGAGCTGCAGGTAACGGGCATAGGACGAGAGCATCCCGACGGCATGACCGTGCGGCGGATAGTTCTTGAAATCGCTCGCCTCGATCGTCTCAAGAAGGCGTGCGCGGATGTTCGTCGCGTCGGCAGCAACCTCGATGGGTATGCCAAGACGCTCTCTGCGGTCTTTGAACAGCGACCCGACACCTGCCATCACTGCACCTCCTCGCGGTCTTGCTCATCGAACGCCCTGATGGCCTCGAGGTCTTCGATGCTGTCTATGAGAACGTCGCGAGCGCGGGAGCCATCCTGCGGGCCCACGACACCCTTGGCCTCGAGCATATCCATTATTCTACCAGCTCGCGCGTAACCGACCTTCAACCGGCGTTGGAGCATCGACGTGGAGCCCAGCCCCGCCGTGACGACGGCTTCGGCCGCATCCCACAGAAGCGGATCGTCGGCGCTGTCGTTAGTGGACGCGGCCTGACCACCCGAGCCGCTGGAAAGCTGCGTCTGCAAAATCTCCGTGTGGTATTCCGGCGCACCTTGGGCCTTGAGATGCTCCACCACCGAGCCGATTTCCGCTTCGGAAACGTAACAGCCCTGAATGCGCTTGGGCTTGCCCCATTCCGGGCGCGAGAACAGCATATCGCCATGGCCGGTGAGCTTTTCCGCACCCGACTGGTCGATGATGACGCGCGATTCGAGCGACTGCGAGACGGTCAGCGCGATGCGATTGGTGATATTGGCCTTGATCATGCCGGTCACTACGTTAGCAGACGGACGCTGCGTGGCCACGATCAGGTGTATGCCCGCCGCACGGGCGAGCTGCGAGATGCGAACGATGGAGTCTTCCACTTCCTTGCCCGCCACCATCATGAGATCGGACAGCTCGTCGATGACGATGACGATGTAGGGAATCTCGTCGGGGTGATTGCCGTCTTCGTCGGTAAGCTCGCCGGCCTGAATCATCTGGTTGTACAGGCCGATGTTGCGCGCACCTACCTGCTCGAAGAGCTTCAGGCGCCGTTCCATTTCCGCCACCGCCCACTTGAGCGCGCTGGCGGCCTCCTTAGGCTCGGTCACCGGGGGCACGTACAGATGGGGAATGCCGTTGTACAGCGCGAACTCGACGCGCTTGGGGTCGATCAAGATCATGCGCACCTCAGAAGGCGTCGCGCGCATGAGTATGGTCATGATCATGCCGTTCAAGGCGACAGACTTGCCCGAGCCCGTGGTGCCGCCCACGAGCAAGTGGGGCATCTTGGCCAAATCGAGGCAGATCTTGTTGCCGTCAACGTCCTCGCCTATCGCCATCTGCAACGGCCCGGAACCCGCATACCCGATGATATCGCCCAGAAGAACGTCGGAGCGCGTCTTGTTGGGTATCTCGACGCCCACCAGCGAGGTGTTGGGAATCTGGGCAATGCGCACGCCGGGTGCGGCAAGCGAAAGCGCGATATCGTCCGCGAGGTTCACGAGACGGGCCAGACGCACGCCTGAAGGAAGGTCGACCTTGTACATGGTCACCGTGGGGCC